>JAIOTR010000046.1 GCA_021106665.1 Bacteroidales bacterium | reverse complement strand
AGTACCATTGTGCTGAACATTGAATATTGACAATTATTAATAGAAATAAAAAGGTTGTGAAGTATTTCATTTTAAAGGAATCAAATGCTAAAATTCTAAGAATTTACATGGATCACGCTTGTTTGTATGTGTACCACAGAATTTTTTAACCAATGATAATTCAAAGCCTCCCTGGTAATTGCTGGCAACATGTTGTTTTGAAACATTAACATCGTATGAAAACAGAAGTGCAAATTTGTTATACTCGATTCCAAGAACGGGGATAATATCACGTCCCCATCTGTACCACAAACCGCCATGTAATTTCAAATCAGTGGCGCCGTAAACTATATTTGCACCCAAAAGGGTTTCAGTGACACCCTCATGGGCAATAAAATAAATTTCAGGTTTAATCAGAAAATTATCGGATAGAATATGCTGGACAGTAACATGTCCAATAAATTTTCTTCCCACGCGATTATTTTCACCATAAAATGACTCTTTAGGTTTTGTAATATGACTCATGCTTCCCCCCACCTCATACATCCAGTTTGCATTTACCATGTGGTGAACCGATAATCCAACATTAAAATCAACATAAAAAATAGAACTGCTTGGCAGGCTCTCTGCTGTCGGATATTTACTGGGATCAAACTGCAATTCATCGGGATCCCAGTTATCACCAAAAATAAACTTAGCCTGGTTTACGGTTCTATTGGTATAACCTACCCCAACTCCTAAACTCCCATATAAAGAATTGTCCGAATTAAATCCCTGGCTGTAAGCTGAGAATAACATACCCTGGACTTTCGTCAAATCGCCTTCACCGGCATTGTCATAATATAAATGTGCTCCCAGTCCGAACCATCCTCTTCTATTTAAAAATCCGGGATAAAACCTGGTATCTCCCCATGCAGTATATGTTTCGAAAGGTGTGGTGAAACTTGCTGCTTGCTGCCTGTAATTAACAGCTGCCCTGAAATCACATTCATGATTTCCTGTAAAAGCAGGATTAATGTAAAGAGGGGTATTATACATTTGTGAATAATGTATATCCTGCGTTTTAGCGATGTATCCGCTAAAAGTAAACAAAAAAGCAAGCAGACTATATCTGATTAATTTTTTCATATTATTTTTTCAAAATTCTTACCTCAATAATGTAACATTTCCTGTTTCTTCCGCAATCCCACCATCTTCATATATTACCCTGACATACCAGGTATACACCTCCATTTCCTGTTTTTGTCCGTTTACGGTTCCATCCCAACCTATATCCTTATCATTGGTTTCAAAAACAAGTTTGCCATAGCGGTCATAAACTCTAAAAATTAACTCCTTGAACCCACTACCGTACACTTTAAGTTCCGGATTCACATCATCACCATTGGGTGAAAATGCTGTTGGAACACCAAGTTTGCTGGGTGGAAACATTCCTACTTCTTTAAATGCAGTATCAATACAGCCCTCCAGATCAACTATTACAATATATACAATCGGATTCGGTTCTGCATAGCCTGGAACGGTAATATATCGTTCATCAGGATTCGGTATAGGATTCGGAGGTTCGGGGTCGGCAGACCAACTATAAAATGTTCCCGGTCCTGCATCCATAGTAATTGATTCACCAAATTTTAGTGTCACATCATCTCCAAGATAAACTTCCGGCTCAGGTGAAGGTTTAACCAAAATTGTTTGATTGGGTGTTACGTCACAACCATTTGTGGTATCCAATACTGTAACTGAAATTCCACCGGTATAACTGAGATCAGCAATTATAAAAGATGTCGTATCCTGATTAAACCATTCATAGTGATAGGCATTATTATCAGGAGATACATATACGTAAATAGGATCGCCTTCGCAGAAAGGCCCGGCATCAATACTGGCGACAGGAGGAAAATCCGCTTCGATATTGATATAATCATCCACATAACATCCCTCGAAATACTGAACCCTTAAATGGTATTGTCCGGGTTCGGTAATTGTATAAGAAGGCCCTCCCGGATATTGTGACCCTTCCCAGAAATATTGTGTACTTGGATCGCCGTTGAAGTTTGTGGCTTCAATGGTGTACGTGTCACCGAGGCAGAACCGCTCTGTTTTTCCGTCAAATCCAAAAATATATCCTTGTGCATTATCGAATATCCAGCCCGGTGGCGGATCATCCGGATCGGGTAGAGGTGTACTGTTCAATCCGGCATAAAATTCAAGTGTTTCACTTTGCGCACCTACACTGTAAATATTCAGGTAGTCGCATGAAACATCAAATTCACCATAATCCTGTTTTAGATATGCAATTTTAGGTGGATTGAGTGAAGTAATGTTAATATTACTACATTGGTTTCCCCTAATGTAAAGTGAATCTGTGATTGTCTGTACCGAGTCGGCCTGGAAATAAAACCAGTTACCCTGATTTTGGAAATCACCCTGTCCGGGATATAATACAAGTGTATCAAAAACATTTTGTCCCATAAATACACCATCATCATTAAAAATACAATATTCAATTTCGTTATTTCCCCTGATGAAGCCAAATTTGTTTACGAAACACCTGTTAATGTCATGATCCTCATTTATTGAGCCGTACTGGCCGTCAATAATTACTACATTTGTTGTGGAATGTTTGAAAATACCTGAATTATTTCCCTTGATTAAAATACTATCCGCTATGAAATTACCTGTTACCAAACCCGATTCCATATTTATGCTAACAACATTATACTCAACGGTGTTCCATTTGTTTGCAAGGCTGTCAACAGGTCCGTTTAATTCAACATTCCAGAATTCGAAATACTCGCCATACTCCGTCATAATAGTACCCATAAACGACTCATTGTATAATGTGGAGTTATATGCATACAGGTTAAAGTTATCGCCATCAACCTCCCAGGCACGGTCAAAATCAAAATGTACCGTCATTTCTGAGTTCTCCATGTTCATAGTCCTGGGATTTTTATATGCTGCATTATATCCGCCTGTTTTCAGATGGTT
>JAIOTR010000389.1 GCA_021106665.1 Bacteroidales bacterium | reverse complement strand
GCCATTAGTTCAGGAGTGATATTTTTTCTATAAGTATTGAAAAAACTTCTTGCTATATCACTAAAAGTTCCCGGCAAGTTTATTTTATCAGGAAAGTTCTTGTGATAATTATAGATTATCGGTAAATGCACTTCTGATGGATTTAGGGTGTTTTGATAATAGATTTGTTTAAAATCTTCATCAACCTCCAATGAATACTTTTGTACATGGAATTCCAAACCAACCTTTTTCAATAATCTGGAAGGCACTACAATATCCTGATGATCATCAGTTAATCGAGGGTGATAATTGGTATAGTAGAAAATGTTTTCACTAACACTCCTGCTTGCTGCTAGTAACAATCTTGTATCATTGCCAGCAGTCACTGCCATCATTAATTCGTATCGGTTATTGGCGCTTTTATATATTCCGGAAAGCATTTTGGATCCTTCTTCAATTCCTTCATTAAGAGAAATGGGTTTATTTGCTTTAGTTGGCCAAAATCTTACGGATTTTTTATTTTGAATATCAATGTAATGATTTGGTAACAGTTGTTTAACAGAATCAAACGGGGTATTATCCATGATGAAAACCTGGTCGTGGCTTTTAAACTTGTCGGATTTAATAAAGTCATGGTATAGTTTATTATCAGTTTCTTTGATATTGCAATATTTTGCCAGAACATGTGGTTGAGAAGCACACCACATTGATGCTGTATCGGTTGTATAATATATCTTTTTAGCAGCGCTGGCATCATGAAAAAGATTTATTGAAGAGTCTTGAACGAAAAAAATTATAAACCTGCCAGCATATTGACCTGAAGCTTCAATCAGTTCATTAAGGTCATCATATTTTATCAGTCTTTCGAAAATATCCTGATTATTAAAATCAGGGTTCACAGGATCATATAAATCTCCCAGCAAAACAATGCTTTTATTTTTTTCAGTGTATTCTAATTGCACCAAATCAGGATGAGCATATAAAATGTACTTATCTGATAGATAATATTTATTCCAATTAGAAAAGTCACTAATTTCTTTTGGGCAAAGTATGAATTGCCTTCTATATAATAAATTTTCCATTATTTTTATTTTAAAAAGTATATATCGATATTTATGTTTATTACAGAAGTTTTGTAAAAATTATTAGCAATGATAGTTTAATATAATAACACTTGTAATTTAGTAAACTGTACCTGAAAAAAATAAATACACTACCAACCCCTTGTAAACCTTCTTATGGTCCAATATAAACCAATTTTTTTCAGGTAATAACTCGTGTATTTTTCTAAATTAGGATTAAATGGTATTGTCACTAATTCAGGCCATAAATGTTTCATCATGGCTCTGAAATAAACGTTTGTGTGAATATCCCGGTATTTGTTAGGTACTGATAGAAAAACCTCCATGAGCCTGCGACAGTTATAGGGCGTAAATTCTTCTTGTGCAATATCTTTATCAACCTGGAAAGCTGTGTATAGATTCCCATTTCTTTCTTCCCAATTAAATAGTTCAAGGATGTTATAATTATATTTCTTAGCAAGGTCGCCGGCAGTTGATAGCCATTTTCTATACTCTTCTACAACGTACTCTATTCCTGTGTAATCCCAGAATGTTGCGAGCAATTCAGGGGTGATATTTTTTCTGTAGGTATTAAAGAAATTTCTGGCAATATCGCTGAAGCGGCCCGGCATGTTTATTTTATTCGGGAATCTTTTATGATATACATTATATATCAATGGTAAATTCCTTTCATGCGCAAATATATTGTTTTGGAAATATATCTTTTTGAATTCCTCATCATTAACCTCTTTTGAAAATTCGAGGATATTAAATTTAACACCTATTTTATCACATAACCTTTGAGGTATAACCATATCCTGGTGTTTTTCATCATAGCGAGGAATTTTGTTGATGTAATAAAAGATATTATCGCTCACTGCTTTGCTTGCTGCCAGCAATAACCTGGTATCATTACCCGCGGTAACTGCCATCATCAGTTCATTCCGTTCATTTGCACTGGTAATGATCCCTGATAGGATTTTGGTTCCCTCTTCAACACCTTCATTCAGTGAAACCATTTTATTTTTTTTCGTTGGCCAGAATCTTATATGTTTTTTATTTTGAACATCAAGATAGTGATTCGGTAACAATTGTTTTATTGAATCGAAAATAGTGTTATTGATTATGTTGACCTTATCATGACTAAAAAATTTGTCGGACTTATAGAATTGTAATGCTTTTTCATTTTTAGTTTTCGGAATATTGCAATATTCTGCCAACACATGAGGCTGAGATGCACACCAGATAGATCCGGTTTCCGTGGTATAAAAAACTTTTCTGGAAGCGCTGGCATCATTAAAAATATAAACTGAAGAATCTATTGTAACAATTATTGCAAACCTGCCGGCATACTGAAAAGTAGATTCAATAATATCGTTCAAACTTTTATTCTTTAGTACCCTGCTTATAATGTCATGATTATTATAACTTTTGTTTATTGGGTCGTACATGTCGCCAAGCAGAATAATTCTCTTATTTCCTTCTGAGTATTCAGTTTGAACTAAATCAGGATGTGCATATAAGTTGTATTTATCCGAAATAACATATTTAGTCCATCCCGGACGGTCACTAATTTCATTGGGGCTTAATACGAATTGCCTCCGGTATAACAAATTTTCCATATAACGAATAGTTTTGATATCAGAGCAAATATAATTGAATTGCAATTAATTCCATAAAATATTTAGTTTTCATACGAATACGAAATTTAACAACACATGTTTCCGGGATATATCATAAATATGTGGGAGAAGTTTGAAATGGTAATGATTTAGTCACTTGCTTTTTAAAATGGATTGTCAAAAGCAGTTAAGCTATTTTGCCACTTTTGTTCTATATCCA
Organism: Bacteroidales bacterium; assembly: GCA_021106665.1. Taxonomy (GTDB): domain Bacteria; phylum Bacteroidota; class Bacteroidia; order Bacteroidales; family JAADJA01; genus JAADJA01. Next base: position 2,858 of record JAIOTR010000389.1, on the reverse strand, counting down.
ATTTCAAATTCAGGTTTTATTGAATTTAAGGACTTATTAAGCGAATCACATAACATAATGGTAAATCGTTCTGAATCATCTTTATACAGATGGTGTATGTCAGTTGTCAAAAACTTGCCTGATTCTTTAATAAAATTAAAATATTGAATATTGTATTTGTCTGCTATTTTTTGTATTAATTCATCGAACTCAGGGAATCTGCTATTCTCAATTTTTTTCATTTGCGATGTAACGGGCATTCTAACCAAAATTACATTGCCGTAATTATTTAAATAACCTGCAATCTTATCCAGAAAATAGAGTCTGGTATTTGAAAGTTTAACTTGTTTTGTTTTGTATTCTTCCTCGCTTCTTTTGATTCTGGCATTGTTAATTATGGTATCCATATCTATACTTATTTCAAGCCATCCGTCTTCGTGTAATCTAATCAATCCTTCATAATTAATAATAGATTTAAAAATATTTTCAAATGGTGAAAATTTGTTATTCCAGTAATTGAATAAATAATCAAAATTTGGATTGGTACTTGAAGATTTTAAATTACCGACAAAAAGCTTTTCTTCCACTTCAAAAAATTTAGTTGAGTCATCTTCGATATTTGTCATTCCTGTTGCAAGTGTCCATGGACCAACAGAAATGATAAAAAGCCCGCTAGTGGATTCTTTACTAAGTTTTTTTGTTACTTCCCTGTAATAATTAGGGCCGAAGCTGCTTGGGCCTAAAGCGAATGAATGATTGATTATTTTATTCCCATCTAAATCAACCATTTTGTTTATTACATCAGGTTTTATTCCCTGAGCTGATCGCGAACCGCCAAGAATAAGAGAGTTTGCTTTATCAGTAGTGAATCTGTAATAAAATGAATCAACAAGGTCAGGTCTGAAAAATATCAATATAATATAGAGAATAGCTATTATTCCTAAAAGAAAAATGTACAATAAGGTATTATATATGTATTTTTTCATAGTTAAAACTGAAAATAAAAGAATGCATTAGGATCTCGGTCAAATGCCAATAATATTATAAAACCTACTATCATATATATCGACCATCTAATCACCTTAGGTAAATTTCCAATTTCCATCACATGTTGTTTTCTTCTGCTAAACCACTCGAACAAAACGAAGAGAATAATAACAGGCATTAATTTAATGTGCTCGATATCAGGTATTGAAAATAAAGATTTAGAAAACATAATTTTGTTATATTCAAATGCATCAGCTACGGTTAATGACCTGAAAACCGATAGGGATAAAATGAACATAAAAAATGTAAACGACATTTGTAAAATCTCCTTAGGATTTGGTAGAATTCTGTTTTCAGCGACGGTATCCAAATTTTGCCTGTTCATTTTTAATAGGTAAAGAGGTATGAAGTAAATCCCATTCATAAATCCCCACGCGATACATGTCCAGTCAGCACCATGCCATAATCCACTGACCGTGAAAATGATCACAATATTTCTTAATACCATGTATGTGTCACTTCTGCTGCCGCCCAAAGGAAAGTAAAGATAATCCCTGAACCATGTTGAAAGTGAAATATGCCATCGTCTCCAGAATTCTCCGATATCCCTTGAGAAGAAAGGATAGGCAAAATTTCGCATTAATGAAAATCCAAATAATTTGGCAGTACCAATAGCAATATCAGAATAACCTGCAAAGTCGCCATAAACCTGGAAAGCAAAATATACTAACCCCAGTAATAAAACACTGCCAGATTGACTTCCATAGTTTGCAAAAATCTCATCTACCTGAACCGCACAATAATCTGCAATAATAACTTTCTTAATTAGTCCTCCCAATATTTGTCTCATCCCCTCTTTGGCTTGCTCTAAATCAAATTTTCTTTGCTTTGTAAACTGAGGGAGAAGATTTATAGCTCTTTCGATAGGACCAGCTACCAGTTGTGGAAAAAATGCTACATAAGAGAAAAAAGCAACTATATTTTTTGTTGGTTCAAGCTTTCCTCTATATATATCTATAGTATAACTTAATGTTTGGAATGTATAAAAGCTAATACCAACCGGCAAAATTACATTTAGTGTTCTTGCTTGTAGATTAAAACCTAGAGCCGCAAATGAATCTATGAACGAATCAACAAAAAAGTTATAATATTTAAAAAACCCAAGCATACCCAGGTTTACAAGTATGCTGATTAACAATAATAGTTTTTTATTTTTTGTAGTTTTAGCAAATGGGATTTTTTGTGCGACAAAATAATCAACAAATGAACTTATTACGATCAGGAATAAAAAGCGCCAATCCCACCATCCGTAAAAAAAGTAACTGGCAATCAGTAAGAAAATATTTTGATATACTATTTTTTTATTTAATACAAACCAGTATATAAAAAATACAATGGGTAGAAATATGATAAATTCTATTGAATTAAATAACATATAATTAAATTATTCTGTTGATTGATAACTCGTGCATAGTATTGAATTACTGATATCAATAGTTACAATAAAATTTGATTAATTTTTTACGCAACAATCTTTAAAAGGTTTGATTAATTTATAACTCGCAAAAATAAAAAATTAATTCTGTATTAATATACTTAATTTGAAAATTAATAATTTACTATGTAAATATGTCAATAGTTGCATAGAAATACTCATTATAGTGTTATTAATCTTTGTGATGTTTACATCTTCCTTGATATTTGACAGTTTCTTGTTTCTTTTTCAGATCTCTATTTAACAACCAAATTTATTACGTTCTGTTTCTACGAAATTCATTAAAGAATTACGGATTCGGATAATTTTCCAATATTGTATTCGCTTAATAATTCATTGAAAAACAGCGTTATAAGGTCATTAAATTTGTTTGGCACAATTCTTTAAATGCATCTAC
>JAIOTR010000224.1 GCA_021106665.1 Bacteroidales bacterium | reverse complement strand
TCGTAGTTATTATATATGGAATAGGGACACAAACTTGTACAAAGATGCCAGGATTATTTTTGAGGGATTATGTGATAGCAATTGGGAACAGGATGGCGAATGGTATTATTTTCACAGGTTCTTCGAGTTTCAACCGGACCTGAATTATAAAAATCCTGTTGTTCTCCTTGAGATGACCCGGAATTTCCTTTTCTGGTTAAAACAAGGTGTAGATGGATTTCGTGGAGATGCGATACCATATTTGTGGAAGGAAGATGGTACGACTTGTGAAAATCATCCTGCCTTACATTTTGTGGTTAAGTTCTTCAGAACAGTACTTGATTATGTACGGCCACATACGTTGCTGCTCGCTGAAGCTTGTCAAAAACCCAATGAAGTTGTAAAATATTTTGGGGATGGCGATGAATGCAATGCAGGTTACCATTTTCCATTGATGCCTCAAATTTTCAAATCACTGGCTTCGGAGAATAAAAATCCGATAGAAAATATTCTGGATACTAAAGTCACACCTGTCATTCCTGAATCTGTACAATGGTTTACTTTTTTAAGATGTCATGACGAATTAAGCCTTGAATTGGTCTATGTATCAGAAGAGGACAGAAAATACATTCACGAAAATTATTGTAAGCAACCGTTATGGAATTTCAGGTTAGGGCAGGGAGTTGCAGCACGGCTTTCAGAATTGTTAGATCGCAATCCTCAGAAAATAGGTTTGGCCTATTCAATAATGTTGAGTTTACCTGGTACCCCCATTATTTATTATGGCGATGAATTTGGGAAACTAAATGATGAGGAATATTACAAGGAAATGATCCAGCTTTCTGGAAAGGATGATACCAGGTTTTTGGTAAGAGGGAAAGTTGATTGGGATAATCTTGAGACTCAATTAAAAGATACAAACTCACTGTCATCACAAGTATATGCCAGAGTTAAAAATCTGATTAATATCCGTAATCAATATAAAGTATTTGGTAGAGGTAGTATTGAATGGATTAATGTATTCAATATTAAGGGAGAAATTGAAAATTATGTTCTCGCATATATAAGGGAATATCAAGATGAAAAGATATTAATTCTCAATAACCTCTCAGGCAAATCAATCGCTGTGGTTGGTAATTTGATGATAACTAAATTCAATAAAGACCTAATTGGGAACATGATCAAAATAGAAAATGAAATGCTAGTTTTACTACCTTTTCAATATTTATGGATAAATGGAAAAATATAAATTCGAAGCAGTCATATTCGATCTCGACGGAGTAATAACAAAAACAGCGCTTGTACACAGCGCCGCCTGGAAAAAGATGTTTGATGAATATCTGATGGCAAGGGAAAAGAAGCACAATGAACCTTTCCGGGAGTTCAGCCATGAAAATGACTATTTGCCCTATGTTGACGGGAAGCCAAGGTATAAAGGTGTTGAGTCTTTTTTGCAATCAAGAGGAATTGAAATTCCTTTTGGTGACCCATCTGATTCTCCGGAAATGGAAACTGTTTGTGGTTTGGGTAATATGAAAAACAAAGCATTTAATGATGTGCTTGACAAAGATGGTGTCGCAGTTTATGAATCCACTGTTTCCTTAATACACGAGTTAAAAGAAAAGGGAATCCATGTGGGTGTGGCATCATCAAGTAAAAATTGCCAGGCGGTTCTTGAAAAAACCGGATTGATTGATCTCATTGAAACCCGTGTTGATGGCGTTGTTTCAGCTAATATAGATTTGAAAGGGAAACCAGAACCCGATATTTTTACTACTGCTTCTGATAATCTATGTATACCTTACGATAAAGCGGTGGTTGTGGAGGATGCAGTTTCTGGTGTTCAATCTGGAAAAGCTGGAAATTTTGGACTGGTCTTAGGAATTGCCCGTGAAAATAATTCCAAAGAATTGAAAATAAATGGTGCTGATATAGTTGTGGAGGATATTTCTGAAATTGGATTTGAAGGTATCAGTCAATGGTTTGAAAAAGGTTTGGAAGAAGATAGTTGGAGTATATCTTATTCGGATTATGTACCTGAAAAAGAAAAAATTAGAGAGACTTTACTGACAGTAGGTAATGGTTATTTGGGAACAAGAGGTGCTTTTGAAGAAACCAAAGCAGGTGAATCCAATTATCCTGGAACTTACATTGCAGGATTATATAACAGGTTGGTTTCGAAAGTTGGCGACAGGGAGGTAGAGAATGAGGATTTTGTCAATATTCCCAATTGGTTGCCGATCCAATTCAAAATAGGGAATGATAACTGGATTGAAATCAATGAAACCGAAATACTGAATATCGAAAGAATACTTGATTTTAGGACAGGTGTTTTATATCGTTCCATTCATATTAAAGATAAATCAGGGAGGGAGGTTCTTATTAAGTCTGAACGATTTGCCTGCATGACTAACCCTCACATGATTGGCTTGTCTTATGAAATCACTCCCTTGAATTTCAGCGATGCGATCACAATAAGATCTTCCCTTGATGGAAATATTATCAATGATGGTGTAGCTCGTTACAGACAGTTAAACCAGCAGCATTTAAGTTCTTTAGAAGGTGGTGTTGAAGAGAATACTTCTTTTCTTGTTGTGAAGACTACTCAATCCGATATTAACATTGCCATAGCTTCAAAACTGTCAGTTAGCGAATCAGGTTCAAATATAAATCAGGAATTCAAAGTAAGTACAGGTGATTCATCTGTCGCAACTGAATTTGAAATTGATGCTCAACAAAATTCTTCGGTTAAGATTGAAAAGCTGGTTTCGATTTATACATCACAAAAGTGGAACAGCGAAAATCCCAGGACTGATGCTATAAATGATTTAAACAGTGGAGACAATTATGAGCTATTGAAAAGTGAAAGTGCAAAAGCCTGGAAAGAAATCTGGAATAAAATTGATATTCAGATAGAAGGTGATCGTTTGGCTCAGAAACTATTAAGGATGCATTTGTATCATTTGATGTTATCCTTTTCGCCAAACAATAAAAATTATGATGCAAGTATAACAGCACGTGGCCTGCATGGTGAAGCATACCGCGGACATATTTTCTGGGATGAAATATTTATTTTACCATTATATAATATTCAATTCCCTGAAGTTGCAAAATCAGCCTTAATGTACCGTTTTAACAGGTTAGATGCTGCGCGTAGTTATGCAAAAGAGCATGGTTATGAGGGCGCTATGTTTCCATGGCAAAGTGGAAGTGATGGGAGGGAAGAAACCCAGGTTGTCCATTTGAATCCTGTTACCAACAGGTGGGGACCAGACTTCAGTTCATTTCAAAGGCACGTATCGCTCGCTATTGCTTATAATGTCTGGCAATATTTCCATGTTACTGAAGACTTGGAATTCATGGAAAATTATGGCGCAGAAATGTTTTTTGAAATTTGCAGGTTTTGGGCAAGTAAAGCAATCTTTGATGACAAATCTGGCCGATATTCCGTTAATAATGTAATGGG
>JAIOTR010000099.1 GCA_021106665.1 Bacteroidales bacterium | reverse complement strand
CTCCAGCGAGAAAACCTTTCGGATAATATTTTCAATATTTTCCTTTTCCTTATAGGTAGGTATTATTACCAAACTATCGCTCACGAGCTTATAATTTTGTTTTAGCTTGCAAATATATAATTAATTCGGATGTGGGAATATTCGGCTTGTTGGATTTTAAATATGAACAATACCTCCCATGATAACTTAATGGATTATTATTTTCATTTGACCTTTTGCTGAACTATCGTTATACAAAATAGCCATATAAATTCCTTTTTTCCATTCACTGATGTCGACAATATTTGTGATATGGTTTTGAATTAACTTCTGCTCTTGTACTAACCTTCCAGTAATATCATAAAACTTTATTTGTAAATTATGATAGTAATTTGCTTCTTGAACCTCAATAGTAATATAGTCACTGTTCGAAGGATTTGGATAACAATTAAACTCTATAAAGTCGTTATTATTCGCAATAATTTCCGTTAAAATAGTATCTAATGAATATTTATTCAGGAAAATATCAAAATCATCGATACTATCAGTTTCCTTGAAATGGCCAGCAATATACAGATCATTGCCATTAACAACCATTCCTGCTCCAAATGAAGTGCAATAGTCATTGTTAAAAAGAAATGTTGTATCTACAGCACCATCTGTAGTGTCCACAATCGAAAAATAATATTTGCTTGCAAGGGAACCAGTAACAATCAACTTGTTATAATAAAACTGCATAGAGTTTATGTAATGACCACTTGAGAAAATACCCGATGTCCAGACAATATCGCCTGAATCATTAGTTTTAACTAACGAATAGCTACTATATCGTGAAAAGTAAATATTATTATCATCTGCAACAATAAGGTCTAATGGATCACTCCCATTGTACTCATTATACCATGTGTTATTTTTCCTAATAAAAGTCTTGTTATCCCATGTATGGTATCCAACAAAATACCAATATGCATTTGCTACGCTAATTGTATGAATCATTGAAAAGTCATAATCACCATATGAATTAAACGTATTTAACATAGAATCTACGCTGAAGATGGCAGTACCTCCAGCATTTTGTCCGGGAATATGATATTGTCTTGAAATGAGTACTTCAGATCCAGCACAGGCATTGGCATACACATATGTATCGCTAGAATATGCCTTTGAAGTAATTGAATCTCCATCTTCGTTCAACCTCATTACAAATCCATGATTATTATTAAATGAACCTCCAAGATATAAATCAGAATTTGGTGTTTCACAAATATCAAAAGCTTTAGCGTTCTCTGTCCAATCAAAATCTTTTTGCCAGATCACTTCCCCATATAAATCAGTTTTAATAACAAGTATACCATAGGAAGTGTGACCGCATAAAAGTAAATTCCCATCATTGGTTTGGATTAAATTCGACAAAACATCAAAAGATGAGAAATCAAAATGTTTTTGGAATTCTGTCTGGGCATGTGAAAAATGCAAAATCAAGAAAGTTAAATTAATGCAGATTAAAGCTTTCATAGGTTTGGACAATTTAATACTTCTCACAAATGTACAAAAATTGCATGATTGGGATATAAATGTAACTTTGCCGATTATTCTTTTATCCAAAATATTGTAGATACATATGAAGACATTGATTGAGTTTGTTAACGAAAAGCAGAATGATTTTTCATACGCTTCCGGTGAATTTTCAAGGTTGCTAAATGATATTGGAATTGCTTCCAAATATGTGCACCGTGAAGTAAATAAAGCCGGCCTGGCGGATATTTTAGGTTATGAAGGAACACAAAATATTCAGGGGGAAGACCAGAAAAAACTGGATGTGTTTGCCAATGATCAGTTTATTAAAGCATTAAAACATGGTGGACAATGTTGTGCCATAGCCTCCGAAGAAAACGATGAGTTGGTTACTTACGACAACCAAATCTCGAATAACGGAAAGTATGTTGTAGCCATTGATCCATTAGATGGAAGCACCAATATTGAAGTGAATGTTTCTATCGGAACGGTTTTTTCGGTCCACAGAAGAAAGTCGGAACCCGGTAAACCAGGAATTGAAAGCGATTTATTGCAACGAGGTACCGAAATGGTGGCTGCCGGCTATGTGATTTATGGTTCTTCCACCATGCTGGTTTATACTACCGGAAATGGAGTAAATGGATTTACGCTGGATCCCTCTGTGGGTTTATTTCTTTTATCTCATGCCGACATAAAAATACCTGATGGTGGAAATATCTATTCCATCAATGAGGCGAATTACATCTATTTCCCGGAAGGAGTGAAAGAGTATATCCGGTATTGCCAGGATGATGATCCGAAAAGTTTACGTCCGTATACCACACGCTACATTGGATCGCTGGTGGCTGATTTTCACAGAAATTTATTGCGGGGTGGAATATATATGTACCCGGGAACAAAGAAAAATCTCAATGGGAAATTGCGGTTATTGTACGAGTGTAATCCGGTAGCCTTTATTGCTGAACAGGCCGGTGGTAAAGCTTCAGATGGATTCAGAAGAACCCTGGAAATACAACCTGAATCATTGCATCAGAGAACGCCGTTTTTTGTCGGATCTAAACATATGGTTGAAAAAGCAGAGTACTTCATGCAGTATTTTTCGAAAGATTTTGATACAACCAAATAGTTCACACTTTGGGAAAAAACTAAATACTAATTTTTAAATCTCAAACAATAAAGAATGACAAAAACTCAAATGTTCAAAACAATTTTACAAATGAAATGGAAAACGTTTTGAATTTTGCTAATTTGAATTTTGAATTTATTTAGGATTTATGCCGAAGGCATCCCTTCGGGAGGTATTAGGATTTGATATTTTATATCTGGGCATTTTAAAATATAAAATTGGAGATACGGGGGTTGATTGATATTTACTTGCAGGATGAAAAAACCGGTATTTTGGTTAATCATCTTGAAACACTGACTGAAAACAGAGTTTGTGTAAGGGGATTGGTGGGCTCATCTTGTTCCTTATTTGCCGCATCAGTTTACCGGCAATATTCCGAAAGTTTTATTATTGTCTTGCCTGAGAAGGAGTCCGCAGCCTATTTTCTGAACGACCTGGAGAGTATATTTGATGAAAAGGGAGTCAACTTTCACAAAAAGAAAATTCTTTTCTTTCCCACATCATATAAACGCACCTACGATATTAAAAACCAGGACAGTACCAATATTTTACAACGAACAGAAGTCCTGAAAAGATTAGGATCGAGCAGCCGTAAGAGTATTGTTGTAACTTATCCTGAAGCCCTGGCTGAGAAAGTTGTCAGAAAATCGTTTCTGACTAAAAATACCATTAAACTTAAACGTACAGAGCCTTCATCTATTGATGATATAGCAGACAAATTGAT
>JAIOTR010000559.1 GCA_021106665.1 Bacteroidales bacterium | reverse complement strand
TTATTACTAAAAGGTTTGATAGAAAAAATGGTGAAAAAATACATTCTCAGACTTTATGTGCAATGGCACATTATGATTATATGAAACCAGGAATGTATTCATATGAAGGTACATTTGCAGAAATGCGTGAAATAGGCTTACCATATTTAGATTTTGAACAGTTATACAGAAGAATGGTTTTTAACGTTGTTTCAAGGAATCAAGATGATCATACTAAAAACATATCATTTCTCCTGGAAAAAAATGGTGAATGGCGTTTAGTACCTGCTTATGATGTGTGTTGGTCATATAACCCAGAAGGTGATTGGACTAATGTTCATCAAATGACTATAAATAATAAAAGAGACAATTTTACAATGGATGACTTACTGATCTTCGCAGATATTCAGAACATAAAAAAACCTAAAGAAATTATTCAACAAGTAATAGAGGCTGTATCTAAATGGTCTCAACTTGCTAAAGAATATGAAATTGAGCCTAATAAAATTAACTATATAAAAAAAACTCACCGATTAAAAATTTAGTTAACAAAAAAGCCTATAATTAATATTATGTTAAATAGGAAATATCAAAATAAAGGAGAGAATAAAACATCCTCTCCTCCATTCCACAATATTTATTTTAAACTACTCTTCCAATTTAGCATTTATCTCTTTTAATTTATCATACATTTTAAGCCTGGTATATATTTCTTTTAATGATACCAATGTACTACGATCATCAGGTTCTAACTCATGTGCTGTTTCAAGATAAGGTAAACAAGTAGATAAAAGTTCATCTGCATTTTCTTTTAACGCATCATATTCGTCCTGTGCAGTCAATGGTAGATCATTTGCCTCATCAATATAAGTAGCTGCCTTGTTTACATACAAAGCGCCCATATTATAATTAGGATCAAAATAATCGGGTTTTAATTCAATTGACTTTATATATGCTTCAGCAGCTTTGTCGAATGACTCTTCTCTCATTTCTTTTGTTCGGGTAGTATCATCAACTACTTCGTTGTATTTTGCACCAATAGCAAAGAAGATCGTTGGATTGGTTTTGTCAATTTCAGCAGCTAATTGAAGGTTTTCAAGCGCTTTTTCCGTTTCCCCTTCGGCCAGGTAAATGTTGGTTTCATTTAAAAGAAGGTTTAGATCCTCGGGATACTGTGCCCTACCAGCCTGATAAGTGGCTATGGCTTTTTCGGCATCCTTATCCTGCTTGTAATAAATATTGGCCAGCGAAGTATATATGGATGGTTCAGGATAATTCCAATCTATCAGGGTTTGGAGTGATTTTTTGGCTTTATCAAAATCCTTGGAAAACTCAGCGGCAATTGAAATATAATAAACAGTTGTAGTATCAGTTCTACCCGTTTCCTCATATATTTTATATGCAGTTTCAAAAGACTTCACCGACATGTCGAAGGCTTCCAATGCCCCTACACTGTCCTGTGCATTTAATGCCTTCATTCCAACGTTGTATTTATTTGCGCCATCGTTAAAATACGATTCTCCTAAAATCGGCATTCGTGTGAGAATATCGACTTTGTAAACATTTTTTTCATCAAGTTCCATTGCTTTTGTATAGGCTTTATATGCTTTATCAAGAGCATCCGGGTCAAGGTTTTTATAAACAGAATCCTGACTCCTGTAAATATCAATGTAAATATTTCCCATGTAAAACCAGGTTTTAGCCTTACCCATAGTTTTTTCATGCTTAGAAGCTGCATCAATGTTTTCCTTTGCTTTATCGAGTTTACCACTGTTATGATAATTGAAGGCGCTCACTACTTTACTATTCTGGGAATAACCAAAATAAAAAGCTAAAATCAATCCTAATAATAATGCTATTTTCTTCATAATCAATGTTGTTTTTAAGTAATTTTTAATCGACAAAATTATTAATTATTATAAAATACTATACAATTTCCAGACCAATTTGGAATGATTCTTTTTAATTAAAAAAATCATGATTAAACTTCATATTAAAATAACAGCCAATAATAAACTAATTATTAAGTTTTTACAATTCCTCACTTGACTCAATGGAGTCGTTTTCATCCGGGTTCAATTCGTCAGGTGGTAATGCCTCCATGTTGACTTCTTCTTCAACATCTTCTTCAATTTCAACGCGGGCTACTGATGCAATTGCATCCCCTTCTTTGATATTAATTAGCCTCACCCCTTGTGTAGCCCTGCCCATAACACGCATATCTGTTACCGCCATCCGGATCAAAATACCTGATCGCTTAATGATCATCAAATCGTCATTATCAGTTACAGCCTTAATGGCAATCAGGTCACCGGTTTTAGGTGTTATATTAAGGGTTTTAACTCCTTTTCCACCTCTATTGGTAACCCTGTAATCATCCAGCTTCGATTTTTTGCCATAACCATTTTCTGAAACTACAAGTATATCCTGGCTCCCATTTTCCAGGCAAATCATACCTATTACTTCATCTTTTTCTCTCGATAATCTAATTCCCCTTACTCCTGAAGCATTTCTCCCCATAGGCCTGACCCTTTTTTCATTAAAGCGGATAGCCCTACCAGACTTTAACGCCATGATGATTTCGTTTTCACCATTTGTAAGTCTTGCCTCCAGCAAATTATCTCCTTCGCGGATATTCACCGCAATTATCCCATTTTGTCTTGGCCGTGAATATGCCTCAAGTGATGTTTTTTTAATGGTTCCCTTTTTAGTGCAAAGAATAATAAAATTATTTTTTACATATTCTTTGTCCGTAAGGTCTTTTACATTTATAAATGCCCTTACTTTATCTCCCTGCTCTAAACTGATTAGATTCTGCATCGCTCTACCCTTGGAGGTTTTAGTTCCTTCAGGGATTTCAAAAACACGCAACCAATAACATTTTCCCCTTTCAGTAAAGAAAAGCATATAATTATGGTTTGTCGCAACGAAAAGGTATTCAAGGAAATCTTCACCACGTTTATTACTTCCACGAGCGCCGACACCTCCCCTGTTCTGCCTGCGGTATTCGGTTAGAGGAGTACGCTTAATATAACCTAAATGTGAGATTGTAATTACAACATCCTCGTCTGGTATGGTATCAGTTATGCTGAAGTCTTTGGCAGTATATTCAATCTCAGTTCTTGTATCATCACCATATTTTTCTTTGATTTCCTGGAGTTCTGCTTTGATAATGTCCTTCCTCATCTCCTCATTTGCCAAAATCTCATTAAGATGTTCAATCAATTTTAAAAGCTCCTGGTATTCCTCTTTTAATTTTTCCTGTTCTAAGCCCGTAAGCTTTTGCAACCGCATATCAAGAATGGCTCTTGCCTGAATTTCAGACAATTCAAATTCGCTCATTAATCCATTTCTCGCATCTTCAGGTGTGCGTGATGACCTGATCAAAGCAATAACTTCATCAAGGTGGTCGAGGGCTTTGATTAATCCTTCGAGGATATGGGCTTTCTTTTCAGCCTCTTGTAATTCAAATTTGGTCTTTCTTATCAAAACATCATGCCTGTGTGCGACATAATGCACGATCATATCTTTTAGGTTAAGAAGCATGGGCCTTCCATTTACCAATGCAATATTATTTACGCTAAAAGATGTTTGTAACTGGGTATATTGATAAAGTTTATTAAGAATGACATTGGGTATTGCATCCCTTTTCAAATCGTACACGATACGCAAACCTTCCCTGTCTGATTCATCCCTGATATCAGAAATACCTTCAATCCGCTTATCAATAATCAAGTCAGCCGTTTTTTTGATCATATCGGCTTTATTCACCTGGTAAGGAATTGCAGTAACAATAATGGTGGCTTTTCCATTATCATCTTCTTCAATTTTGGCTTCACCCCTCATGATGATCCTTCCACGGCCGGTTTCATAGGCATCTTTAACCCCATCATAACCATAGATCACTCCACCTGTAGGAAAATCCGGGCCTTTTATGAGTTTCATCAACTCAGGTATGGTTATTTCAGTATTATTGATATATGCAATTGTGCCATCAATTACCTCAGATAGGTTATGAGGTGGCATGTTGGTGGCCATCCCTACCGCTATTCCTGAAGCTCCATTAACCAGCAGATTCGGAATTTTAGCCGGTAAAACAGTTGGTTCAGTTAGTGAATCATCAAAGTTCAGTTTAAAATCAACTGTATCCTTGTTAATATCCGCCAGCATTTCTTCAGCAATTTTCCTTAGTCTTGCTTCAGTATATCGCATGGCAGCCGGGCTGTCACCGTCCATTGATCCAAAGTTTCCCTGACCGTCAACCAGAGGATACCGAAGTGACCAGTCCTGAGCCATCCGCACCATAGCATCATAAACAGATGTATCGCCATGGGGATGATATTTTCCTAGCACCTCCCCTACTATCCTGGCAGATTTTTTATATGGCCTGTTAGAATAGACTCCTAAATCGAGCATTCCATAAAGCACTCGCCTGTGAACAGGTTTCAATCCATCTCTCACATCTGGAAGTGCCCTGGATACAATAACCGACATTGCATAATCAATGTAGGCAGTCTTCATTTGGGTTTCGATATTAACCTTTATAATCTTTTCTCCAATTTGTCCGTTTTCCATTTTCTACAATCTTCAATTACAGATAATTACAACATCCTAATAAAAGTTACGAATGTAGTAATTATTACTGAATCTTAAGGCTTTTTCCATGATTATTATTACTAACATATTGATGTTAATAAATATTAACTTAATGCCCTTTTTTCAGTATATTTGTATCTACATTTGAAAATAGCGACAAATTGTCACTTATTATTAGATTTCAGCCAGTTAGGAGAGATTTTTGAAAGGGAAAATAAAGAATTGAAGTTTTACAAATAAGCTTATTATTTGTAATATATAATTTTAGGTAACGTTTGTTTTTTTAAGACATTAAATTTTAATATTCATAATGGAAGCTAAATTTTCACAACGTGTAAAAGATGTACTGTCATTCAGCCGGGAAGAAGCCATAAGGCTTGGGAACGATTATATTGGACTTGAGCATCTATTACTTGGGATCATTCGAGAAGGAGAAGGAATGGCTATTCAAATTTTGACATATTTTGGTGTTGACCTTTCAAAAATACGGAAGGAAGTTGAAATAGCCATAGCAAGTTCACTTGAGAAGAAGGCAAAATCGTCTGATAATATCCCATTGATAAAGCAAGCTGAAAGAGCATTGAAAATTACATATCTTGAAGCTAAATTATTTAATAGTGACCTTATTGGGACTGAACATTTATTATTGGCTATTTTAAAGGATCATGATAATGTTGTAACCAAAGCGTTTCAAAATTATGGCGTGGATTATGACGCTGTAAAAGATGAATTAAAAGCTATAATTTCCAACTCTGACACTGGTGGGTTTAAATTAGATCCGAAAGATGAATTACCTGGTGGTACAACAGATGATGACCCGGAAGAAGGGGGACAAAGTTTTGGAGGAAATATTAAAAAAATGTCGGATTCAAAGTCTAAAACTCCAGTACTTGACAATTTTGGAAGAGATATAACTAAATATGCTGAAGAAGGAAGACTTGATCCCATTGTAGGCAGGGCTCGGGAATTAGAGCGGATTGCTCAAATTCTAAGCCGCCGGAAGAAAAATAATCCTATCCTGATCGGTGAACCCGGTGTAGGAAAATCTGCTATTGCTGAAGGCCTTGCACTTAGGATTGTTGAAAGGAAGGTTTCCAGGGCGCTCTTTAATAAGAAAATTGTTACACTTGATCTGGCTTCACTGGTTGCCGGAACTAAGTATCGTGGACAATTTGAAGAAAGAATGAAGGCCGTTCTGAATGAACTGGAAAAAAATCCTGACATTATTCTGTTCATTGATGAAATTCACACAATCGTTGGAGCCGGTAATGCTTCGGGTTCTCTCGATGCATCAAATATGTTCAAACCGGCTTTGTCACGGGGTGAATTGCAATGTATCGGAGCTACTACATTGGATGAGTACCGACAGTACATCGAAAAGGATGGTGCGCTGGAAAGACGATTTCAAAAAGTACTTGTTGATCCTACAACTCCTGATGAAACAATAGATATCCTTAATAATATTAAGGAGAAATATGAAGACCATCATTTGGTGACTTATTCGGATGATGCCCTTAAAGCCTGCGTTAGTTTAACCACAAGGTATATTACTGACCGCTATCTGCCGGATAAAGCCATCGATGCACTTGACGAAGCCGGATCAAGGGTTCATATTACAAATATTCATGTGCCTGTTGAGATCATTGATATTGAGAATCGCATTGAAGATACCAAAATAAATAAGACCCAGGCGATCAATAATCAGAAATTTGAGGAAGCCGCTAAATTCCGGGATATTGAAAGAAAATTGCAGGATGATCTTGACAGGGAAAAGAAAAAATGGGAAGAGGAGTCAAAGATTCATCGGGAAGAGGTATCAGAAGAAAATGTTGCTGAGGTGATTGCCATGATAACCGGTGTTCCGGTACAGCGAATCGCTCAAAACGAAAGTGACAGATTGATAAATATGGAGGATGATTTGGCAGGGTCTATAATCGGACAGGATGAGGCGATAAAAAAGGTAACGAAGGCCATACGTAGGAATCGTGCCGGATTGAAGGATCCGAATAAACCTATTGGAACTTTTATTTTCCTTGGTCCTACAGGTGTTGGCAAAACCCACCTTGCAAAAGTTCTGGCTAAATACCTTTTTGATTCTGAGGATACACTCGTAAGGGTTGACATGAGTGAATTTATGGAGAAATTTGCTGTTTCAAGACTCGTTGGAGCGCCTCCGGGATATGTTGGTTATGAAGAAGGTGGGCAGTTAACAGAAAAGGTTCGCAGAAAGCCCTACTCTATCGTTTTGCTGGATGAGATCGAAAAAGCGCATCCTGATGTATTTCATTTGTTATTGCAGGTGCTGGATGATGGAGTATTAACCGACAGTTTTGGAAGGAAAGTGGATTTCAAAAATACAATTATAATTATGACTTCCAATATAGGATCAAGGCAATTGAAGGATTTTGGCCAGGGTGTTGGATTCAGTACTTCTGCAAAAAAATCAGCTAAAGTTAATTATGCGAAGGGTGTGATTGAAAGTGCATTGAAAAAAGCTTTTGCACCGGAATTCTTGAACAGAATAGATGATGTTGTTATTTTTGATCCGCTTGAAAGAGAAGATATTCATAAGATCATCGATATTGAATTGAATTATTTGTTCGATCGCATAAAAGGATTGGGATATCATATGGACGTAACGCCTAAAGCCAAAGATTATATAGTTGATAAAGGATGGGACGAACAATATGGAGCGCGGCCTTTGAAACGGGCTATTCAAAAATACATTGAAGATCCTTTGGCTGAAGAAATAATTAAAACAAAACTGGCCGAAGGTGATAAGATTAAAGTTGATTACAAAGAAGGAGATGATGATCTTAAGATAAATATCATAAAACAGAAAAAGGAAGTTACCAAATCGAAATAGATTAAGACCTGTCGTTTACGGCAGGTTTTTTTATTGCATGATCTCCCTGAAATTCGTATTTGATAAGTCAGAATACCTTATTGTAATTGTAAATCCATTGTCATAATAAAATAGTGAAGTATTGTTTCTGCATGACACATAGAATTGATTTAAGGTTTGTATTTGATCCAGATCGTTTTGTGAAATTAAATCGCTTAAAAAAACTGATTTATCAATATTTCGCGAGTTTTCGAATATGTATTCGCCCATAAAAAAAAGTTTATCGAAAAAGAAAAATACTGCTTTTGCTTCTGATCCGAATTGATTTTTATAATATCCGTATGATCTTAATTCTGCATCTTTTATTTTAAATATATTAAAACAGTCAGGATCAGCTTTACCAGTCAACACTTCATTTTTAGATTTTCCGAAAGATGTATTCTCAAAAACGCATGGTTTCTCTGATTTAAAATTTTTAATTATTTCTCTCTTCTTGTTAGCTACCCTGAGATAAGGAAGAATATCATCTTTGAAACAGTAAGGGAATGGACTTTTGTTAGTATACTTTTTAAATTGCTTAACATATTCATAACTATACCTACCATGTTTTATTTGTATCATTTTAAGTTTTAATTGTTTCCGAAAGATGATACCACAAAATATGAGAATAAATATTAATACTGGAATGATATAATAAATTGTCATCATAATGTATCATTTAAACAAAAATTCAAATATATCATTATTTTTATAATTTTGCGCCCAATTAAAAATCAACAAACTACAATGGACAAATCAAAGATATTAAAAGGAGGCGAATTCCTGATAAAAGAAACTGAAGCCGAAGATGTATTCATTCCTGAAGAATTTGACGAAGAACAACTGATGATTGCCCAGTCCTGTGAAGATTTTCTTGAAACAGAAGTTTTTCCCAACGTGGAAAGGATAGATGAGCAGGAAGAAGGCTTGATGCGTAGCCTGATCCAAAAATCCGGTGAACTTGGATTGCTTGGCATTTCAGTTCCGGAAGAATATGATGGCTTTGAACAATCTTTTGTTACCTCCATGTTGGCCAGCGCTGCTATTGGTTCAGGATATTCATTTTCTGTTGCATACGCAGCTCATACAGGTATTGGTACTTTGCCAATTGTTTATTATGGAAATAAAGAACAAAAAGAGAAATACCTTCCTAAATTAGCTACCGGCGAATGGGTTTCTGCTTATTGCCTTACAGAGCCTAATGCCGGCTCGGATGCCAATGCAGGAAAATCAAGAGCGGTTTTAACTGAAGATGGGAAGCATTATATTTTAAATGGCCAAAAAATGTGGATCACCAACGGTGGTTTTGCTGATGTATTGATAGTTTTTGCGAAAATTGATAATGATAGGGTGCTTAGTGCTTTTATTGTAGATAGTAATTGTGATGGGGTTTCCATTAATCAGGAAGAACGCAAAATGGGGATCAAGGGTTCTTCTACTGTTCAAATATTTTTCAATGATGTTAAAGTTCCGGTTGAGAATTTATTAGGACGTCGCGGACAGGGATTTCGGATTGCATTGAACATATTGCATATGGGCAGGATTAAATTGGGAGGTACTGCAATAGGTGCTGCTAAAAGAGCGATAAACCAATCAGTTAATTATGCAAATGAAAGGAAACAATTCGGACAATTTATTTCTGGGTTTGCAGCCATAAAATATAAACTGGCCGAACAGGTTATCAGGACGTGGGTTACTGAGTCAGCTGTATATCGGGTTAGTAAGAATATTGATGATATGATTGATATCCTTATTGCCGAAGGAGTGGAAAAACCAAAGGCTACAATTGATGGAATTGCTGTATATGCAATAGAAGCTGCTTTGTTAAAAGTTTCCGGATCAGAAGTATTGAATTATGTTGTAGATGAAGCGGTTCAGATTTTTGGTGGAATGGGATTTTCAGCTGAAACAGGTGTAGACAGGGCATATCGTGATTCAAGGATCAACAGGATTTTTGAGGGAACCAATGAAATCAATCGTTTATTGGTATCGGATACAACAATTAAAAAAGCATTAAAAACAGGTTTTGACGTTGCCCGATATGCAAATTCAATCATTAAGAATCTTGATGAAGAAGCTGCAGCCAAAATACCCACCGACAATTATTATTCTGAAAAACGCCATTATGTTAAAAATTATAAGAAGATAGCTCTGCTATTACTGGGTGCACTTTCAGAAAAATTTCAACGTGATTTTTTAACAGAACAGGAAATCCTCTTCAATATCTCCGATGTCATCATGCTGATATATAGTGCTGAATCTACATTCCTAAGGATTGAAAAGCTGGAAGGTATGAAAGGAGAAGATGCAGTTAAACTATACAAGGACATATTGGATGTTTATATTTATGATGCTGCAGATAGCATAAATAAAAGTGCAAAAGATGCCATCAATTCATTTGTGACCGGAGAAGATCAAAAAATTATGTTAGACAGGATTGATTTATTTACCAAAGTAGCTCCTGTAAATATAAAGGAAGCGCGTCGCAGGATTGCTGATAAATTGATCGAAGATAATAAATATAACTTTTAAAAAAGATTCCAGTCTAAAACAAAGAAGCCCGCAATCATATGGTTGCGGGCTTCTTTGTTTATATTATTGTTCTATTCTTTTAATATACTTTTTGAAATAACAAGACGCTGAACCTGGTTAGTGCCTTCATAGATTTGGCAAAGTTTAGCATCACGCATCATCTTCTCTACTGCAAAGTCCGTTGAGTAACCATCGCCACCCATGGCCTGAACAGCATCTGTAGTAACTTCCATGCCAATATCCGAACCATATAATTTTGCCATGGCCGAAAGTTTATTGATCTTTTTCTTATCATGCTCATATGCCCAGGAGGCATACCAGTTAAGCATTCTTGCACTTTCAATTTTAGTTGCCATATCGGCCAGCATAAAACCAATGGCCTGATTGGCAGCAATGGGTTTCCCGAATTGCTTCCTGTTTTTTGTCCAATCTTTTGCTATTTCATAGGCAGCACGGGCATTACCAATACTTAATGCCGCCACGCCGGTACGTGTTCTATCAAAAGTTTTCATTGCAATGATAAATCCATAACCTTCATCTCCAATCCTGTTTTCTTCAGGTATTTCAACATCAGTAAAAATAATTTCATTTTGGACTGAGGCCCTTTGTCCCATTTTTTGCAACCGGGGTTTAAACTCAACCCCCGGTGAATCTGAAGGAACAAGAAAAGCAGTTAAGCTACGTGATCCTTTTTCGGGATTAGTTAGTGCAAAAACTGTTAGAAATGTAGAAACTTCAGCATTGGTTATAAATCTTTTGTGTCCGTTTAAAATATATTTATCACCTTTTTTAATTGCTGTTGAACTGATTGCCTGAACATCCGAACCGGCATTAGGCTCTGTTAAACAGTATGCCGCTACACCCTTTATTTCATTTATCAGTCCGAAATACTTTTTTTGCTGGGTTTCACTGGCAGCGAGATAAAGTGGTGTTAAAGCCAGAGTATTTGCATCAATGCAAATGCCAATGCCGACGCAACCTGCTCCAAGCTCTTCAGAGGCCAGGGAAGTATCTAAAAGGCTGTAATTGTGGCCTCCGAATTTCTCGGGCATCTGCCCATTCATAATGCCTTCATCATAACCTGCTTTAACAACCGGCCATGGAAATTCAGCCAGATCGTCATATTTTAATCTATTGGGAATAATCCATTTGTTTGCAAAATCCCTGTATTTGACAACGATTTCCTCTTGTTCTTTTGATAATTTAAAATTTAGCATTTTTACTTTTAGTTTTTGTTAATGATCTTGCTAATTAATGACGGGCAAAAATAACAAAATCAACATTATTAAAAAATTTTATTCAATATCGGGACAATCATCACAATCCAGACTTCTATTGTACATTTGCATCGCTTTCAAACTCATACCTATACTTGAGAATCCCCCATCATGAAAAATATTTTGCATAGTAACTTTTTTCGAAAGATCAGAGAACAGAACTATTGTAAAATTGGCACATTCCTCTGCTGTAGCATTTCCCAGCGGCGACATTCTTTCCGTAAAATCCATGAGTCCATCAATCCCTTTAACACCACTACCAGCAGTAGTCCGGGTAGGTGATTGCGAAATGGTGTTTACCCTAATTTTTTTCTCTCTTCCATAAATATAACCAAAACTTCTGGCGATGGATTCTAACAACGCTTTTGCATCTCCCATATCGTTATATCCATAAAGAGTCCGTTGAGCAGCAATATAAGAAAGCGCTACCACACTCCCCCACTCTTTGATTGCATCAAATTTGTAACAAGTTTGCAATAACTTATGAAAGGATACCGCCGATATATCAAGTGTTTTTTGAAAATAATCATAGCTTAAGTCATTGTACACCCTTTTCTTTCTCACATTCATTGACATCCCTATGGAGTGAAGAATAAAATCGACCTGGCCACCTAAAACTTCCATTGATTTCTGGATAAGCATTTCCAGATCTCTTATATCAGTTGCATCTGCCGGAATTATTTCTGCTTTACACTTTTCAGCTAACTCATTCAATTGTCCAAAACGTAACGCAATTGGTGTATTTGTTAAAATAAATTCGGCGCCTTCTTCATGTGCTTTTTCAGCTACTTTCCATGCTATTGACTTTTTGTCCAACGCTCCAAAAATGATCCCTTTTTTGCCTTTCAGTAAATTATAAGCCATATTTGTTAGTTTAGTTGGTTCTATCTTGTTTGTAATTGTAAATTAAATGAACTATTCCATTTAACGGTTTTGGCATAAGGATTTTCAGAACAAAACTATTTCATTATAGTCATTTTCTTTGAATCTGATGTTTGTCCGTTTATGTAAATAGAATAATAATAAATTCCATCAGGTAAATTGCTTCCGTCAAATTCAACAAAATGTTTGCCTTTTGAATGATGCCCCAACTCAAATGAATGTATAATTTGACCTGAATTATTGAAGATTACAATTTCAACATTTGAATCATTTCCTATTTTGTACCATATTTCTGTTGTCCCTTTAAATGGATTAGGAATATTCTGCAACAACTCTCCAGCTTTAAGCAATGACAGGCTTTCCTGCAACGATTCACTTATCTGATCACCCGGGAGGAGCGAAAGTAGATAATCCCGTTTTACTTGAAATTGCTCAACAGATTGCGGAATGTGTTCAGTCATGCTGCCTGCATAAGCTGATTTAAGACCGCCGTTTTCCATCAGGAAATAGGTATATCCCAGATCAATGATAGCAAATATGGAATCTTCCATCGCATCCGGATTTTGGATTACATCCTCAAACCAGGCAATGGCTGTTGGCCAGTTCTCCAATTTGATTTCACAGAAATTCATTAAATAGTCTGCAAGTTTCGCTAAATCAGGATTGTTTTGAATATTCGTTTCGGTATCGTAATACGATTTTAATGATGAATAATCATCACCTGCATCTTCTTCCATAGAGAATAATTCTCGTAAAGCAGCCTGGGCAAATTTTGATGTTGGATAATCTATAACAATTTCCTGAAGGACAGCTTTAGCTCCTGAATAATCTTCTGCAGCAATTTTATCCTGTGCATCGTTGTATTTACCTTCACCATCTCCAATACCTCCACCTCCTCCGTTCAAATACCACTGTGGTTCGTATTGGTAAAATTCGTATGGATGTAGATCTTGCAGAGGATTAAAACTTGTACCCCAGTAATTGTCCGATACGATTAATTCTTCGAACGGAAGTGTTGTTTTATAATTTACAAGAGGGTCGGTATTATAATCATCAATAATGGCATTCCATTTAAAATGAAATGGAAAGCTGCCCTGAGTTGCAAATACTTCATTGCTCGAATTGTCTGCGATTTGCTGTGTTTGTTCCGGAATAGTTGCACTGCTATTACCTTTGAGGCTAATATTGCTGTTATCTAGACAATGAATGCCGAATTTATTATCGTATATATTGTTCAAATCAATATTGACATACGAATGGTATATCAAAATACCTATTCCGTTATTGGTGTGGATTTCATTATTGGATATTTGTTTAAGGCCCTTTACACTACCGGCATTGAATAACCTTATACCGTTATCACAATCAGAGATTTCGTTATCAATTATCCTGAAATTCGGGTAACTTTCAATGTATATTGCATCATCAGTGCCTGTAAATGTACAATCGTCGGTTATATATACGTATGATGAGTTATTTTGAGGAGAAGAAACTTTGAGGTATGAATCAATAAAATCGGATCCCATAGCATTAACATTTCCTTTCTCAATCTCAACATTGCAGTAACTTAATGAAATCTGGTTTAGCACCAGGGATGCAGGTTTTCCTACGATGTTGCATTTATTGAAATTCACGTTATAAAAACCATACATTAAGTTTTCGTTCAGTAAATTAATATTGGCTATTTCCTGTCCGTCTCCGGCTGTTGAAATGGTTGAATTTTGTGCAAAGTACAGGTTGCCATAAGCCAGTACATCATTGTAGCTGTTTGAAAATGCCAGGTTTATATTTTCGTTTACATTCAGGGAAGCTCCTTCCATAACAATTATCCGGGAATATTTTGGAATAACCAGATCATCAGCAAAAGTGAGTGTATTGCCACCGGTAATAATTATATTTCCCCTCACATCTTCATCTGCCGGCCAGGTGTTGTTCTCTGAGATTATTGTGGAGTACCAAGGGATGTAGTTGTGTTTTAGGGCACTCACCTCTACATCAAAGTTGTTGAGCAGGTTGGAATAAACCTTACCGTTTATGTCCGTCATTTTAACTACATAATCTTCGGTTTCCTCCGGGCCATATTGAAAAACTACTTTTGCTTCAGGTATTACCTGGTCGTTTTCATCATAGACGGTTACACTGTTTTCATCAAAATCCACATAGGCATAGAGTGGTTGGGGTACGCCTGTCCACATTTCCAGGGTGGGATCGCCGAGGACGTGGAATTCTTCTACTTGTTTTCTATTGTATTTAAGTGTTGTATCATAAACTCCATAATTATAATTTGTTGTCGCATTTCCGAGGTAGAACTTATTTAACATATAAAAGAGCCCATAATCTTTAATGGCACCTAATTTATAAATTGGAGTTTGTATTTCATTATTGTATGGATCAAAATCATCCCAAATCGCATCATAAAATCCATAACATAGTTCATCATTATATCCTGATCTGGATTTTCTAGTTGAACCAATAAAACCCACTACACCACCATTTTCTGCTGAAAGTAACAATTCCCCAAAACAATCAAAATTCCCCTGTTGATTCGGATGTAAATCTGACTCTCCATCAAACCAACCGGTTTGACAATTAATGCTAAACATGACAGGTAGCATTTTATCATTATTTAATTGGCCAATATGAGTTGAATCAAATGCCGGATGGCTCCATCCTTCATGATAATAGCTGTATTTATTTCTAGACTGTCCATGATCTCTATGATTGACTAAAAAACAACCATTGTTAATGGATTGTAGAACAGCATTTGTTGCATCATCTTCATCAAGGTAAAAGGGAATGTCTGGAGGAAGATGTTCCAGCCACTCCCAACATAAAATATCATTGGGATAATTCGCAAGATGGTTGTTAACAAATACTTTGCTTAGGGTATAATTCTTTTGAGACAAATATTCACCAATTGAATAAGAAGTGTAAAGGAAATATGCATTTTCAGTACAATCACAATCAGTTGTATCAGGTAGCCATTCTGAATATGGTTCAAAATAAGATGAAAGGTTAATATTGTTATACCAATCAGTTTGATCTAAATAAGGTGATTTTTCATATTCAATTATTTTATTCAGAACAATTTCGAGTTCTGATACATTATCTACAGATATTCTTCCACTAAACATATCGGGTAAATCATATATACCTAATGTATCTGAATCAGGTGAAATATGCATAGTGGTGTAATATAGATCAGTTGTAGGACTCATTGATCCCTGGCCAGGAGGGTTAGTAAAATAAAGCCAATAATGTGTTGGCATTTCGGGTGTGAGCGTACCTGGTTCGCCAACAAACAATAAGAATTCAGGAGTTAACTCAGTTTCAGCGTCATAATAATGTTTGATATAATCATCAATTCCCTGATAAACCAGATCTTCGCCAACCGGATCCGCCATCCATGGGTATCCTGCCTCTTCTATTGTATCTCGTGTAACGATTTTAGTCCTTATTCCAACTGTCTCTTTCCAGTCTTTAAAAGGAAGTAAAGAAGAATAATATTCATCAGGCGTAATTATCAATAAATCAATTATTTCGTCGGGCGTATTGTTTGTTTCATAATTAAAAATTAATCCATCTAAATATGAATCAAAATAAGCATTATCCTTTTCGCTCTCTATTGATCCTGCTCCATGGATAATAACTTCAATATGTTTATATACCTTTAACTGGCTTGAAACAGGATTAAATTGAACGGGGTAAAATATGAGTGATGAAATTTTATGTTCTCTAAGGTTTTTAGGTGAACTTATGCTCAAATTATTGGAAGGGTAAAACCCATTTGATTGATATAATGAATCATTTTTTATAAATTGAAAAATAGTATCCCCTTCAATTGGTTCTTTATAATATTGAGCCGGCATGACATAAAAATCGTCCAATATTATAAAGTCCTCAGAAATTATTGTGATATTAGGAGTATCTACAGCTACTTCTAAATAACATGCTTTTAATGGTAATTCGGGTAACCCTATATCTATAGTTTTACCATTCATTCCAGTAAATTTAAGTACATCATATATAGTGTCCTTTATTATTTTTTTGGACCTGTTTGTACCATAAAAGTCAACTCGAATAGTTGAATCATTTAACATTGTCATTTGAGGTGGTTGTTCACCTTCACCATTATTCTGAAAATCTACCCAGTCCATCTGGGCATATGAATAACAGAAACATGCCGTAAAAAGTGCAAGTAAAAAATTGTTCAGGTTTTTCATTTCTAATAGTTTTTAGATTAATTAATATTTGGAATTCAGTGCTATTTGATTACGATCGCTTTTTTTACCAACATTTGATCCCCTGAAAGAAGTTTGTAAAAATAAATGCCTTTTGGAACAGGACTGCCTTCTTCATTGTCTCCCATCCAAACGACCTTATGACTTCCAGATTGGTATTTTCTACTATCAATTAGTTTATTTATGCAATTACCTTTTGAATCATATATAAATAAGCTTATATTAGCATGTGGTTTTTTGACTCCAAATTCAATTGTGGTGTTTG
>JAIOTR010000133.1 GCA_021106665.1 Bacteroidales bacterium | reverse complement strand
TTTTGAGGTCACCGATATGCTGGCTTAATATTGCCTGATTGCCTTTCCCAATACAAAAACAATTTACTAATTCGGCTCCGGCAGCAAAGATTCCATTGACATTCAGGTTCAGGTTTATTGGTTCAGGAGCATATCCTCTTGATCGCCGGATTAAACGTTCTTTTTCATTAACACTAAATACTACAGAGTCATCAGTACGATTATAAATCTCACGGTTATAAATCAATACGGCATCCGCAATTCGGGTCAATTCCTTTTCTGCATCATCATTATTTATAACAATTGGTTCATCAGATAAGTTTCCGCTGGTTAAAACAATTGCCGGAATATTCAATTTTCCAAAAAGTAAATGATGAAAGGGCATGTACGGTAGCATTGCACCAATAGTATTAAAACCAGCACTTACACCAGTGGCTAATTTTTTCTTTTCCTGAGCTATTAAAATCGGCCTTCGCCAGGATTGAACCGATTTCTTTTCTTCTGGGAAAAGATAAACGAACTCCTGCAGTGTTTCAGCATTTGAAAACATAACAGCGAAGGGCTTACCTTCCCTGATCTTTCTTTCACGGAGCCTTTTAACAGCTTCTTCATTTTGCGCATCACAAGCAATCTGGAATCCACCAATTCCTTTAATGGCAACTATTTTCCCATTTTTAAGGAGTTCACAGGTTTGATCCAGAATTTCATCAAATGATTGAATGGATTTATCGCCTATTTTTAGTTCATATTCTGGACCACAAGTAGAACAGGCAACCGGTTGCGCATGGAATCGTCGGTCCATAACATCTTCATATTCCTTCCGACAAGTATCACACATCACAAATGGATCCATCGTTGTCTTATCCCTGTCATAAGGTAAATCCTTAATAATGGAAAACCTCGGACCACAATTGGTGCAATTGATAAATGGGTAATCAATTCTTTGAGCTTGTTTTTTCAAATCCTCCAAACAGGCATCACAAACAGCTATATCTGGACTGATGTCAGTTATGGCTTCAGAAGTATTTTCACTTTTTACTATTTTAAATTCTTGAAACTTTTCATGGACGACTTTTTCACTTTTAATCAAATGAATATTCGAGGCAGCCGGCGATTTTAATTTTATTTCATTAATAAATTGATCCACTAACTCATCAGTTCCATTCACTTTTATAAGAACTCCATCATTACGATTCTCAACCCAACCTTTTAAATTAAACTGGTGAGCAATTCGATAAATAAATGGACGGAAACCAACTCCCTGTACCAGACCTTTAACTTGAATCCTATTGGTAATATGTGATTCTTCAACTGACAATTTCAATCAAAATAAATAAGCACTGCAATAACAAAATTTTTGCAAAGGTATATTTTGTTACTTACCTGTCAACTTAAAAGAAAAGAATTGAAATATATTTTGAAGGATCGGATTTTAGATATTTACGATCTAAAAAAGGAGGTACATTTTTGCCCGCTTTCTCCATTCAGCTGAATATTTGCTGTCGGTAAAAAAGATAAGTAAATCAGCATCATACTTGCTTTCTGCGAAATAGATCTTTTTATCCGCATAATATTTACTTTCCACAAAATACCATAGCCCTTTATTTCCTTCAGCACTGTATTTACTATCAACCTTAAAGACAACCAGGTCAGCATCATATTTACTCTCGACAACAAAAACTATAAAATCAGCATCATATTTACTTTCACATGAAAAGATCCTTTGTCCGTGAGATTTACTGGAAAAGTTGAGTAATAAAAAGCCAGTAATAATTAAAATGTATAGTTTATTCATAAAGCAAAATTTTTAGGTGATAAAAAATGCAAGAATAATTCCAAAGTCTAAAATTTGATATAAAAATCTTTTGTCAGAGAAATATATTCTTGTGTATAGGAATCATTGCTGTTTCGTATGGTCAATTCAAATTTGGAGAAAACTTCTGACCTCATTTTCGAAAATTCCAAAAATATCCGGTTCGTTTTTTTCCCTTGCTTTGGATAAACCAAAAGTTCCCTATTACAGAATAAACTTTCAAGTAATGCAAGATTTATAAACTTTGTTCTTTCAGAAAATGGTAAAATAACACTGAATCTGCCTTTTGGTTTTAACAATTTATTTACTCCAGCAAGTAATTCCCCATGCAATAGTGTTTTTGAATGTTTTGAAAACTTTTTTTTAAGGTCAGGAGGTTCAAGGCTATTCTCAAAAAAAGGTGGATTACTGACAATCAAGTCATAAGTTCTATTGGATTCTCTGGCAAAATCCTGCAATGAAGTATGGATTGCTATCAATCTTCCAGGCCAGGGACTATTTTTAAAGTTTCTATTTGCCTCTTCAATTGAAGAGTTATCAATATCTATAGCATCAATATTAACATTGGATCGCTGTGCCAACATCAATGCAATTACCCCGCAACCTGTTCCAATATCCAAAATAGATTTGACATCTCCAATTTTTATAAAGGCTCCCAATAACACTGCATCTGTACCAACTTTCATGGCACTGGATGAATCACAAACTTTGAATTGTTTAAATTGAAAAGGATTGCTCAATTCAGGAGGATTTATAAATAAATATCAACCAAACCATCAGGAGTTTCAACTTCAATTGTTCTATTCATCCGGTCAACTTTTTTGATTATCTCATCTGAGATAGGAATCAAAATTTCTTTGTCCTTATTTCTAACTACAAAAATGGCCTGACTACTCTGGTCAATTATTCGATCAATAGTTCCAATATATCCCAGATTAGCATCTACGGTTTTAAACCCAATAACTTCGTGATAATAGAATTTATTTCCAGATAGTGGGGGCAGGAATGATATAGGCAAATAAAGTTCATTTCCAGCCAGCGCCAAAGCTTCTTCTTCGGAAGTGATTTCTTCAAGTTTCGCAATAGCAGTATTATGGCTTTTAAACTTTAATTCTTTTATGGCAAATGGAATTAGCTCCTCATTTACGCTAATAAAAACTGCTTCAAGGTTGTGGTATTTTTCACTATCATCAACATCAAAAAAAAACACCAGATTACCTGAGTAACCTGATGTTTTTGTTATTTTTCCAAGAAAGTAAAAGTCCTTCTTATTCATCATGACTGAACAGAATTATTTTTCAGTCTTTTTTTCGTCTTCTTTCTTTTCTTCTGTTTTCTTTACTTCTTCAGCTTTAGCTTCCTCTTTTTTATCTTCAACTACTTCCTTTTTTTCAACATCTTCAACCTTAGCTTCTTCTTTGGCGTCCTCTTTAACTTCTTCTTTTGCTTCTTTTTTTGGATCTTCTTTAGCTTCAACTTTCTTTTCTTCTTTAGTTTCAGCTTTATCTTCAATTACCTCCTTTTTTTCAACATCTTCAGTCTTGGCTTCCTCTTTCACTTCCTCTTTTACCTCTTCTTTGGCTTCAGCTTTCTTTTCCTCTTTGGCTTCTTCTTTTACTTCTTCCATTTTAGCTTCTTCTTCAACCTTTGGTTCTTCAACAGGGGTTTCAGCTTTAGCTTCTTCTACAGGAGTTTCTGCTTTTGGCTCCTCAACAGCTACTTCACCGGTTGTCTCAGCGCCTTCTTCTGCTGTTTCTTCAGCATCGGCTGTTGCAGCTTTAACTTTTTCAGCTTCCTCTGCTTTTAACTCAGCCATACGTTTTTCGGCTAAGTCTTTTGCACGGTCTTCACTTATCTTCTTCTCA
>JAIOTR010000394.1 GCA_021106665.1 Bacteroidales bacterium | reverse complement strand
CCTACGTCCGACAGAAGAGCGCACAGCATCGGGATCTAATTTTTCACCTTCAATTGCTGATGTTTTTAAAGCTTCCTCAACCAAAACATCTGCTCGGGCTGTCTGCTGAATTTCAAACCCTAACTCCTTGATCTGTGCTAACAGAGAACCTTGACTAAACCTGATATCTCCCAGTGGTTTCAGAAGGCAATCACTGTCCCATATGAAATTAGGCCATAATTTGTTTTGCCAGATATATTTCATACAATGAGTCGAATCCTTATTTTACAGGATGAATGTTTGAGTCGTTTATTAAATCAATCGACTCGGTTTTTGATGCTATTATGATATCTATTTAACTCAAAGTCAAGATATATATTTTACAAAACAATCAAATGAGAATTTTAAGCTATCAAGCCTTGTCAACAGTTTCAAAATCAGAACCAGAGTTCCTCACGGTTTTGCAGCGTTTAGGGCTGCATCATCTGTTCTTCATATAAGTCTCAATTGTCTCTTTGTGTTTGGCTACATATTCGCAGCTTGGCTCTTTACCACACTTCCTGCATTTTGAGTCGTAGGCGGAATTAATACTCCCGCACTGCGGGCAACTATAGTTGTTCTGAATGCTCTTAAGCCAGTGCTTACAGCCAAATATCTTGATATGCTCAAGGTCATCCCAAAGCTCGATCCTATGAGGCATTTCAGATTGAAACTGTTTTAGATCACTGCATGGATACTCCGCACATTCATTACAAAAATCAATACCTCGTTCAGCAGCGCAGGAGAACATTTTGCAGTTTTCACAATAAGGCCCTCTTTTAGTCGAACGGCATCCATAGCACTTGGCAGCTTCTTCTGATATATGAAATTGTTTTGCTATCCTCAGAAGCCTTGCCGGATCTTCATTAGTGCCGATGAACAAAGAACATGCTTCACAGTAAAGACCGCACACAGCGGCCAATGTTTTATTCAATTCTTCAATGTGATTTTTTTCTTTTTGCATGCTAATCTTTTTATTAACCGGCACCTGCTATTTGATTTTCAGTAAATGTTTAACGTCAGAATCTACGGTCACATCCGTAGCATTCTATTGTTGTGTATCACTCTACTTCCAAAAAACCTTGCTTCAGTTTAAGTAGCAGAACCAAGATATCATCAAATTCATAAGTCATGTCCATCATATGCGCGATCAAATTAAACTTCGATGTCTTAGATGTTTCCGTTATTAAAATATTTTTAACTTCTGCTGATGTGACAGGAGTACACATTTTTGACATATCTTGACCTAAAATTCTTATACTGGTCATCCGGTAATCAAAGGCTTCGGATTCAAGTATTTCTACTCTCTTATTGAAAATGCTGTCCATAATGTCTGTATGTTCATAATTATTGATGATGAAAAGGAGGTCTTCGGCATCTTTTTGCCTTTCAGGATATGAATGCTTCCATGATAATATTTTCAAAACAGCCAATCCCGGAAGTGTTGGGACTTGAATTTCCAAATATGGATCTTGATTCAGTATTATAAGGGTTGCATGTTGATATGCTTCTTCAAATCCGGACACATTCATTATTACACTATATTCAGGAGGCCAGTGAATCTGATTTTCATCATTTGATATGCCGCCAAAAGGAATTATATCAATAACTGTATTTTCAAATACAAACCT
The DNA here is from genome assembly GCA_021106665.1 of Bacteroidales bacterium. GTDB lineage: Bacteria > Bacteroidota > Bacteroidia > Bacteroidales > JAADJA01 > JAADJA01. The sequence continues at coordinate 2,260 of JAIOTR010000394.1, read as the reverse complement.
ATGTTTCGCTTTCGTCTGTTTGAATCGACCGGATTCTATCAATAGTGATTCAATTTTTGCAAAATCCTCCCAGTCTTGTATTTCTATTCCGAAGTCTATATCCAATGTCATTCTTGGGGCTTTGACATCATAAAGACAGCTTAAAACAAAATCTCTGGCAGTTGCTCCAATGACAAAAAATTTAATCCCCAGGGTTTGAAAAATGGCTTTGATTTCAGAGATTGCCTCAACATGCTCCGGGCTAACTTTCCCTGAAATATCTAACGATATTCTCGTCATAAATCACTCTTGCCGTTTCAATGGTTCGTGGATTGTTAATTTCCAGTAAATCTGCATAAATTATGAACGGATGCGCAATAGGTTTATCCTGGGTGCCATTGATGGTCCAAAATTTTTTAAAGATTTCAATGTTTCCCATATCTGTTTTCTTAAGCTTGTTCTGGAGAACAATATCCCTTAATTTATGCTCTCTGGCATATATGATTACATCTTGTGGTTTAAGATAATTTGTTAACTTAAAAGCAGCAACTTCTCCACCCCACTGGCCTTGTTCAGGGTCGAGGCGACAGTGTTTCCAAAAATCATCAGGGCCTTCAAATTTTCCCAATAACAATTTGGGTTTAAGTTTTTCAGCATAACCTATGCACCATCTGTCAAATAACATATTGATGTTTGTCAGTTTTTTTCCTTGCGCGCCCATATCTATAACAAAACCCAGTTTTTTTAAATTATCGATCACTCGGCCTACAGACCCCAACGCGATGCGGGATGTTTTAGCGATCTCTCTATGGGGTCTGTTTAATAAATTTTTATCACATAGTAATGCAAAAATCATTTTAAGACCCGATTGTGTAAAGGCTTTGCCTTTGGAGGAATCGGCCTGTAGTTTTCTTACTTTATTCCCTTTCACAAAAATATAAACAGGCTGGGCATTGATATATGCATTTCCTGCTGTATCGATAAAGTTGATATCATTATCTTTCAATTTTTCCGCCATTACCGGGTTAATATAGTTTGAGATCAATAACTGGGCGTGGGAAAAATCATTCTTGTGATGCAGCATAAAACCGATAACAGATGAATTCACTGTGGGTTTTATTTCTACAGAAAATTTAAGTTTCATCTGTTGAATTTTCATCTTTAATACAACATCAATCCTTAAATGATCATTACGATGCTGTAATTCTTCAATTTTTATTTGAAAACCAAAGTTTTTCTTAAAAGATTCTATAGCTGGTTTAAGTATTTTATTTTCCATTGATTATAATACTTTTCTTTTGTTCATAAAATTTATCAGTTCATTTTTTATGAACATTACAATTTTCTGAACAAAAGGTCAATATTATTGTTCATTTTTTAATGAGGTTCATAAATGATGAACAAAAAAAATTGTGAACAGACAGTGTAATTCAATGATATTCTTAGTTTAATGTGAAGTTACCTGGTTGGTGTCAATCTTATATCTTGCCTTATTTAGAACCGTCGCTAATCAGCCGCGCGCTTAAACGAACTGCAAATTTTGCTGCATTTAAAACGGTTTTACTATTTCCGCTGGTACTAATGGCGATAAGTGTGTCCCCAATACTTCCGTGGGCCTCTAAATATCTTGAAAATATGCGGCTTGACCGTCAGTATGTTTCTTGTTGGGATTAATTTTAATAAAAGCTTGCTGTGCCATATAATTATTTTTCAACTTCAGTTCCATTTTTTCCAAGATAAACCTCACGCTCTATAGAATAAAACGGAAGCAGGCCTTCTCCTTTTGCTACAGAATCATACAGGTCGACATCTTTTCCATGTTTCATCCCAAGTTTTTCCATGATACGCTGGGATGCTGTGTTTTCCTTATCCGTTACAGCGTGCACACAGAAGACTTCCGGCCTGATAAAAATCCAATCCAGGCAAGCAGTTAGTGCTTCTGTCACTAACCCTTTACCCCACATGGATTTCCTAATGGCATAGACAACTTCCGGTCCTGCCCCCTCAATTTGTTCGGGAAGAAACCCACAGTACCCGATAAAGCTCCCCAATTTTCCCAGTTCAGTATCCCCAACACAAACAGCCCAAACACCAAATCCATGCTCATTCCAGGGCTTGATGAAGTCTGTAATATATCCCAAGGCAACTTCTCTTTGCCCCTCAGGAGTTGAAACCTGGTCAGAATATGGCAACCAGTACATAACATCCATATCTGACATTATCGTATCGACCATGGCATCTTGATCGGAAAGCGACAAGAGCCTTAATGTCAGTCGTTTTG
>JAIOTR010000528.1 GCA_021106665.1 Bacteroidales bacterium | reverse complement strand
GTTTTATTGGCTTAAGCTAAATAAATATTCAGGCACTCTAAGGACACTCAAGGCAATCATAATTAAAATACTCGTATCCTTGACTTCTAATCTTTTTACTATTTTTATAACCAATAACAGACTAAAACTTTATTATTAAATCAAATTTTAAAAACGTGGTAATTATAAAAAATCTGATTTTTACAATTTTAGTTCTATCACTTAATCTACACACAACAGTATTTCCTCAATCCTGTTTACCAGAAGGAATCACATTCACATCACAGCAACAAATAGATAATTTCCAAACAAACTATCCCGGCTGTTCAGAAATTGAAGGATTTGTATTGATTAGTGGAGATGACATTATTAACTTCAACGGATTAACTGTTATAACTTTTATCGGTGCTGATCTTATCATCAGCAATAATAATTTCCTCGAAAGTATAACAGGTCTGGGTAATCTGGAATCAATCGAAGGGAGTCTTAGTTTTTTTGATAATAATTCTTTGATTAGTTTAACAGGTATGGATGGCTTGTCATCCATTAATGGTAATTTGACCATAGGAAATTTATGGAGTGGAGGTAATCCATCCCTCACAAATCTTACAGGATTAGACAATATAAGTTCAGTTAGCGGTGATTTGTATATTGGCTACAATAATACCCTGCAAAGCTTAACAGGACTTGATAACCTTGAATCCATCGGAGGAAGTCTTGGTATTTATGGCAATCAAAACCTGCCTGATCTATCGGGATTAAACAATTTGAATTATATCGGAGGGAACATTGGAATAGGAGGCAATGATTCTCTGATAAGCCTTGTTGGATTGGAGAACATAAATAATATTCAAGGTAATCTGGATATTGGTGATATGGCAACTGGTGGAAATGCATCACTTAACAACTTAGCAGGTTTGGACAATGTATCCTATATCGGAGAGAATCTTTTTATCGGTTACAACAATGGCCTGACCACTTTAACTGGTTTAGATAATTTGAATTCCATTGGAGGATTTCTAACATTTGAAGAAAACCTTGCTTTGATTAGTTTAACGGGGTTGGAAAATTTAACTTCAATTGGGGAATATCTCACCGTCAAAAGTAATGCCCTGAATAGTTTAGATGGAATAAACAATCTAATTTCTATCGGTGGAAACCTTCATATTATTGCCAACAATGAATTGACAGCTTTGGCAGAATTATTCAATTTAACTTCTGTTGGCGGAAACCTATTAATTGGGGGTAACGAAGTACTTAGCAGTCTATGGGGTTTGGATAGTATTAATGCAGCATCCATTGAAAACTTGTTCATTTACTATAATAGCACTTTATCCGATTGTTATGTAGAAAGTATCTGCAACTATTTAGCTAATCCCAACGGCAGTATTTCCATTCATGACAATGCCCTGGGTTGTAACAGCATTGAAGAGGTAGAAGCAGCATGTGATACAGTTTCAGTACAGGAAATTTATTTTGAAGATACTTTTCCAATTTCGCCAAATCCCTGTTCATCTGTTACGCACCTTCGATATTCGATACCTGATGTTGGATATGTGATTTTAGATTTATTTGAGATATCTGGTGTTAGGATTAAAAGATTAATAAATGATGTGAAGATGCCGGGAACCTATGAACTGGAGATTGATTTAAGCAATCTGCCTGCAGGTATGTACTATTTTGTTTTAAAAACCACGAATGGTATACAAACCAAAATAATAGTCAAGTTATAGTCCGTTTGCTTTTTATCCCTTGCTCTTGAACCACAGGCCGATTATTTCCTGCATGGCATGAAAGTTTATGGACAGACGAGATTGCGGAATGATGGGGAGCTAAAATTGCATTAGGTATTCAGTTTGGTAATCCTTGATACAATTGATTAAAAAAGGCCTATTATTCTGAAAAATAACAGGCCTCTTTATACTTGCTTTTTACTGATTTATTTTACATATACCTTTAATGATTCGCTGTAATTTTGAGTATTTACATTAACCAAATAATATCCCTTTTGATCAACTTGAAATTCGAATACTTTACTGTCATCTATTCTTTGGCTGACCAATTCCTGGCCTATTAAATTATAAACTGCCAAATGACCTGATTCTTCATTTGCAAATTTCACATAAATAAAACTGTCGTTTGAGTAAATATTCACAGAATTTGATTTTTCTAAGTCTGCATTTGCAGTATTCTTAAATATCAAATTAAATCTATGATCAGGATTACCTGGATTGTGATCAAAGTTATACTCGCTGAATTCATTTAATTCAACTATTTTATCTCTGATCATATCCTCCAAATAAACAGCATCCAGATCCATTTCTCCTAATTCATCCAGGGAAATAGTATATAATCCATTTTTTGATGTTCTGAAACCAATACTTATTTTTCCTTCCGAATCAAAATCAGGAATTGTATTTATTGATAGTTTGTTATTATCCGCTGATATTGAAAACAAATGCGGCATTTCATCATTACCAAATAACTTATAGGAATCGTACTTTATATCAAATACTCTTGAGGAAAGAACATTATCTCTAATAATGACTTCATCCTGTTCTCCTTTTTCACCCATAACCATTAATTTTAGTGCTGAATCATCTGATGTTGACTTATAATTTGGATTAAAATCATGTAATCTTGCTGAATTCGGAATGGTTAATGCAGGACTAAAATCAATCGCTTTAATAAAAAATCCTTGCATTGAAGGCACGTACCGATTTGCTCCTAATGTTCCAATGCCATCGCCTGACCTGTTAAAGGTTGCATATTGTGTACCTGTCCAGAAATACAAGGTATAATCCAGATTTGTCCATGTGTAACCTGCTACGGGATCATTTTCCGTACCAATATCTATATCAGAAGGATAGGGATTACCTATAAAATTCCAACCTTCTCCATCACCAATCGAACCATCAATATTTCTATCGGTTGCAGT
>JAIOTR010000548.1 GCA_021106665.1 Bacteroidales bacterium | reverse complement strand
GTGCTTTGATTGATAGTTTGCTATTGTTAAATGATATCGAATATAGTAATGTGCTGGTTGGCAGTTTTGATGAGGTCACCGATAAACAATTTGTTTTATACAACCGGTTGAAATATTATAAGACTGAATTGACCAACAACCTTGAATTGATCAAGCAAAAAACTCCCGGAACAATTGCAGGCGAGGGAAATACTTTCTTTTTGGTGAGTCAGGAATTAACGGAGAATTCCTATGCTAATATTGAAGATGTTTATACATTCTTCAATCCAATTGAAAGGAACGACATTTTTGAGAATATAAATACCTTTTTTGATAAAAATAAGTTGTCCATTCAGGATATAGACCTTCTGATTACTGGAATAAATGGAGATAATGAATCTGATGAAATTTACTATGAAGTCATGAACAGATTTTTCCCTAAAACTAAAGCTGCTTATTTTAAACACCTTTGCGGCGAATACCACACTGCAACTGCATTTGGTTTGTGGATGGCATCAAATATTTTGAAAAGAAAATCTATCCCGGAAATAGTAAAGTTGAATTCATTTCCTAATAAGCCTGTTAATAATATTTTGATTTACAATCATTACCGAACTATAAATCACTCCCTGATTTTGCTAAAAGCATGATCAATATAAAAAATATAACATTTGCTTATTTTGTGGCTCTTAGGATGTTGTTTAACTTTTCCTCACTCCATTATTCATTTTACATTGTAGCAACAGTCCTCTATTTTATTATTCCGATTGCAGCATCCTTAAGTATTTGCTCAAATCTATACCTGAAAGTATTATGCAAGTGGAAAACAGAAGATGAAATTGTTATCCTTAGTTTTAATCTTGTTTCCGGTAACAAGAAGGCATCTAAGGTAATTGATGTCCTGAAAAAACACAATATTAAGGCCATTATTTTTTGTAGTGGACAGATGTTAGAAAGTTGTCCAGAGCTAGCGGATAAATTGAAAAAATCCGGAAATACAATTGGTAACTTTTCTTTTTCTGTTTCGAAGAAGTTTGGATTTTTATCCCCGAAGAAGCTGATCAATGAGCTTGTAAAAACAGAAGATATAATCTATAGTTCCAATGATGAAGACCAGAAATATTTTCGTCCACCTTTTGGGATTACAAATCCAAGTGTTAAAAAAGCCACGGAAATTATGAACTATAAGGTAGTTGGCTGGAATAGAAGGGTCAGGCTGGATAATTCAGCAAGTGGCCAAAATACAGAAAAGATAATTTCAGGAATTAAAAGAGGAAGTATAATTCGGATAGATGTTTCAGAGGTTTTGAATTTGATTGCATTAGATGAGTTTATATCAAAATTATTAAAAAATTTCAGTGTGATTGATATTAATGAGATGAATATTTAGTAGTGGATTTATTGATAAGATTAAATTACTTATTTGCTTAAATACTGATTATATTTGCTGTTTTAAATGAGTTTATTCAACCAACTGAATGCAAAAAGAAACTGAAATACAAAAATTCCCACCAACTTGGATTTTTAATATCATTAAAACTTTCAGGGTATTCCTTGCTCGTTTGGAAAAAAGCCTGGTTCCCTCATCAGTGGCTGTATTTGAGAAGTCCCAGGGTTTTCTTATTTCCAAAGCCATAGGGGTTGCGTGTGAATTGAACCTGGGTGATATATTGAATTCAGGACCAAAAAATATAAAAGAAATTGCTGCCGCTTGTAATGCTCATGAACAATCGCTATACAGATTAATGAGGGCTTTGGCAAGCGAGGGAATATTTAAGGAGCACAAGAAAAGGGTATTTTCTAATACATCCATGTCAAAAGCCCTTTCTGAAGGAAAAGGCTCGATGAAATATATGATTGAACATCTGATGAACGAAACCAGTTGGGAAATTTTTGGTCAACTTAATTACAGTGTTAAAACAGGGAAAAATGCAGCGAGACGAAAACTGGGAATGGATATTTTTGAGCATCTGTCAAAAGACAAAGAGAAAAATGAGCTTTATAACAAAGCCATGACCAATACCTCCGCTCTTTCCAGTGCTGCGTTTCTTGCAGCTTATGATTTCCGGGGATTGAATAAAATAGTTGATATTGGTGGCGGGCAGGGTTACCTCTTATCTATTATTATGCACAAGTATAAAAAGTTAAAGGGGATTGTATATGACCTGCCCCATGTAGTTAGCAATGCAAAAGTGAATTTTACAAATTTTGAGATTGAAAACCGGGCAGAAGCAATACCGGGCGATTTTTTTGAAAGTATTCCAGCAGGATGTGATGCGTATATAATGAAAAATATTCTACATGCTTTCGATGATGACACTAGTATAAAACTTCTTAAAAGTATTCACCATGCGATGGTTAAAAATGGAAGGTTGCTGATCATGGAGACAGTGATCGGGGAAGATAACAAACCTGCGTTTGGGAAGATGTTTGACCTTCAGATGCTGATAGGTACGGATGGTGGAATAGAAAGAACCCAGAAAGAATTTGAATATATACTTGAAAGGGCAGGATTTGAATTTAGTAGAGTGATTCATACTGTTTCTCCTTTTTCAATAGT
>JAIOTR010000216.1 GCA_021106665.1 Bacteroidales bacterium | reverse complement strand
CAATGAAGGAATACAAACGAAGAAGATGATAAAAGTAGAATAGAAAAACTTTGCAGTTGATCAAATAAAGCCCTTATAATTAGGGCTTTATTTTTATGTTTTAGGTGATCTTTATATAAATCCCAACTTTAAAGTTGGGGTTTATGATTGAAACTTCTACTTCAATATCTCACTTTCCGGTAATCCATACTCCTCAACCATAGTTATTCCTACAGTTTCGAGCTGGTCAAGAATTGGATTGTAAATTTCAGGTAATACGGGAATATACACACCAGGAATATTGATTTTTCCTTCCAGGATCAATTCAACACCCATTGCTGCGGGAAGCGCTACAGTCCTGGCAATAGCTGTATCAGTAGCCAAAGTACCATAATCAAGCATACTGGACTTTAAAACTTCTTTCGATCCATCAGGATAGGATGCCAAAAACAGGTGTTGAAGTACAACCATATCCCTTTCAGTATTACTAATCATCATTTTATCAATCATGATGTCAGAAGTAATTTCAAATGGTGTATCCTCTCCCCTGTTTATTGCTTCATTACTAAATAATCCTAACCACTCAATAGCATTCAGCGCATAAGCATCGGTTCCCAGTCCAAGGAATTTGGCAGCCTTTTCCCGGATATTATCTGAGCTATCCTCTCCAATTAGCATAGCAATCATATCAGCATACGATTTTCCTGTAAAATCATATTTATCGTTGGTGATCAGTTTAAGTGCTTTTAATGCATCCAAAGACTCACACCAGCCTTTATGTCTGAATGTACCACGGAACATGGTTTTTGTTTCAGGAATTCCATATAGATCAATATAAGGTACAGAATCCCTGTTTGGATATATCTCCAAATTCCCTACTTCAGGAAATGTTGTTTTCATCGGGTTTTTAAACAGGTCTTCAGGTGGCACATAAATAATTTTGCCATACCTCAAATAATTACCATCATTATTACTTGCCATTACCACGCCTTTCGGACTCCATGAAAATTTATAATTAAAAGGATTATCGCATGCTTCCGTCGCAGGTAAAGCTCCACACACTGAATAAAATTCTTCTATTTTACCTCCTTTCTTATGCACATGGTCAATGATCCGCATTGCCGACATATGATCAATACCCGGATCCAATCCCAATTCATTCAGGATGATTATTCCTGCAGCTTTCGCTTCTTCATGTAATGCTTTCATCTCAGGTTTTACATAAGAAGTGGTAACCATATTCTTTTTATGGGCAATACATTTTTTTGCCACCATCATATGATATGCATATGGCAATAAACTAACTGTCAGATCATGTTTTTTAATCAATTGATCCAAAGTAGCTTCATCATCAACTGTCCAGGCAAGAGAAGTTCCATTTGCATGACCGTCAATCATGGCAACAGCTTTTGATTTTGTACGGGTGGCAACCGTAACATGATAACCTTGTTTAAGAAGATACTGAACGATTGGTTTTACAACCATTCCAGCGCCGAGAATTAATACTTTCTTCATAATTTATTTATTATTTTAACTATTAGAAATTGAAATTGCGAATTTTAAAATATTATCCGTGATAAAAAACTTTTAATACAAAATTTATTAACTGAATTTTAAACTATAGATGATTTACTGATTTATCACTCTATGAACTATTTATAAGTATTTCTCAATATATTTAAAATCAGGAGTCAATTCACCATTGTGCAATATCATGGCTTTTTTGATTGGATTCGGCAGCTTCAGATCTTCAAAAGAAACTGAATAATCAGCTTCAGCAATTGATTTGACATAACCAAACAACGCATTACTAAATGCAATTGAAGATTCCCTCGGCAATTCACTTGGTAAAATGTCCACAGCCATCACCAAAATTCCTTCACCTTTAAATCCCATGGTTGGCTTTTTCGTAAACGGGTTGTATACAAAGATGGGATCTTCAATCTCTGTTCCCTTATGCGTACATTCAATCGAACCATCCGAATCGCAGGTTACATCGCCAATTACAGTTAACTTTGGTGTTCCTGCAACATATAATTGCTCAAGATAATCCTTGGTAACAATTCTGGGATAATTATCATTCCAATACATACAGTTCATCAGTATGGACAGGTGAGGAATGTATTGTTCGAAAATACTTTCATATAATTCTGGATGAGAATAATAATGCTGGAGATCGAACTCAACAGAGGAGTCTTTTGGCTTTGACAGATCCCATTCTTTAAAAACCACCTTGTATAAAACATTATTCTTGAGGTTCTTTCTACTCTTAAGTTTCAACAAATCTTCCGGCGTAATTTCCTTTATTGGTAATAGTGCTGCTATTTCCTGTGCCCCATTCGAAACATTGCCATAGCCGGTAAATCCGATTGTTAAAGGTGTTAACTCGTCAGGTAATCCGTCCTCTGCAATTTTTTGCCCGACTTCAGAAATCACAGATATTGCATCTTCCAGCGAATCGTATTTATGTGATTGTTTGATTTTAGTAAATGGTGTTTCATATCCATACTCTTTCAATCGCTGCCCCATAGACCAAAGAGAGTTTATCATTCCGGCCAATCCGGCAAACCTTCCAAAGAAAATCAACCTTCTTCCCATTTCATCCACCACCTTCTCATACTCAATCAGGTTCACCTTTTTTTCCATCATCTTTTTGAGCATGGGCATATTGTATGGCTGGCCCTTGATAACATGTGAAAAGAAAATGTATGTTTTTCCCTCCTCAAAAAAATCAATAGGCATTTCTTTTACACCAAATATTACAGGAGCCTCCTGCACGTTATCAACAACTTTTGCCCCGGCAGCTTCAAATTCCCGGTGCGTAAAAATTCTTTTCGGAGATTTTTGAACCAAAATTTTAAGGTGCTGCTCTTCAATTAATTTTTTCGCATGTTTGGGAATGATGGCCACACGCCTTTCCATTAAATATTTATCCTCGAGCCTGATTCCTATTGTCTTATTCATATCTCTGAGTTTAAATCAATATCAATATTAATTTTAAAAATTATTTCCAATACTGACGGCAAACATATGATTTTTAAACATCGGTGCAAAATAAAGTATTAACTTTTAGAAGTATTTTTTGCCAACTATTAAATATTTTATAATTTTGCAGCATAATTAAGCATCAATAACGTTAGTTTAATATACTTAATACCTTTCAATTGATTTAAGAATTCTATTCGTCCACATTTTAATTTCGGGCAGTAAGTTTCTGATTGTACAGAATATATAAAGAAAAATTTTAATTATTAATATTACTATAATGGAATATAATACATCAAGAGACCATCTTATAATTAGTGAATACGGAAGAAACGTACAAAAACTGGTACGGTATGCTTTAACAATCGAAGATAGGGAAAAACGTACAAGTTTTGCAAAAGTGATTATTCAAATAATGGGTCAGATGAATCCTTCAGCTCGGGATTCCGGGGATTTCAGGCATAAATTGTGGGATCATTTGCATATTATAAGTGATTTTCAATTGGATGTGGATACTTCTTATCCCGTACCATCAAAAGAGTCTCTTGCTGTTAAGCCGGATAAACTGGAATACAGGGACAACAATATTGATTATAAAATGTATGGTACCAATATAGAGAAGATCATTGAAGCTGCCATTAAATATGATGAAGGCGACGAAAAAGATGCACTTGTTCATACCATTACCAATCACATGAAAAAATCTTACCTGAATTGGAATCGTGAATCTGTGGATGATACGCTGATTTTTGAACATCTTAAAGTTCTTTCAGATGATAAATTGAAATTAAAGGATGGGCTTACACTTAATACAACAAGTGAAATATTGGCAAGAAACAAGAAAAAGAAAGAGTTTAAACCGTCCAATAAAAAACAACATTCCGGTTATAAAAAAAGGAAAAGATAATTCTGTGGGTATCTTCCTTCATTAATTCAAAAAATCTTATTCTAATTGTTCTATTTTCGCCATAGTTTTTATTCTTCGTTTTATTGGAAGAATGGATAAATGGATAAATGGAATCTGAAAGCATCCTGATGATAAATTTGAAACTATTAAAGAATTAGGTATAGGATTAAATACCATTGTCCCAATATTCCATCATTCCATTAGATTATCATAGATTTAAAACATAACTTTATATAAAAGTTAGACTTCTAATTAAATATATTTAAAGAAATGGCATCGTTCGAAATAGAGGGTGGGCATAAACTTCACGGAGAGATCATTCCACAAGGAGCAAAAAATGAAGCGCTTCAAATTCTATGCGCAACCGTTTTAACTTCCGATAAAATCACCATTCATAATATCCCGGATATAAGGGATGTTAACAATTTAATTTTATTGCTTGAGAAGATAGGAGTAAAAGTAGAGAGACTAAAACCCGGATCTTGTTCGTTCCAGGCAGATAATATCGACCTTGACTATCTTAAAACGGAAGATTTCAGAAAAAGAGGAGGAAACCTTCGTGGCTCTATCATGCTTATTGGACCCATGTTGTCAAGATTTAAAATGGCATTCATGCCCAAGCCCGGTGGTGATAAAATAGGTCGGCGCAGGCTTGATACTCATTTGATCGGTTTCCAAAAACTTGGAGCCAAACTCCATTTTAATGATCAGGACCTGTTTTATAAAATTGAAGCTTCGGAACTAAAGGGGTGCTATATGCTATTGGATGAAGCTTCTGTAACAGGAACTGCGAACGTTGTAATGGCAGCTGTGCTGGCCAAAGGACAAACAACAATTTATAATGCTGCCTGTGAACCTTACTTGTTTCAATTATGTAATATGCTGAACAGGATGGGTGCAAAAATATCAGGTGTTGGTTCAAACATGCTGATCATTGAAGGTGTGGGTAAACTTTCCGGAACTGAGCATACCATGATGCCGGATATGATTGAGGTGGGTAGTTTTATTGGGATGGCAGCCATGACGCAATCTGAGATCACAATTAAAAATGTAGATTTAGATGCTTTGGGAATGATACCGGAAGTATTCAAAAGGCTGGGAATTAAAATCATACAAAAGGGAGCAGACTTATATATACCGGAATATACATCATATGAAGTTGAAACCTTTATGGATGGCTCCATCATGACAATCGCAGATGCACCCTGGCCTGGTTTTACACCTGATTTGATCAGTATAGTGCTGGTTACTGCAACTCAAGCTAACGGAAGTGTTTTGATCCATCAAAAAATGTTTGAAAGCCGGTTGTTCTTTGTTGATAAGCTTATTGACATGGGCGCTCAAATTATACTGTGCGACCCTCACCGGGCCACTGTTATTGGATTAAACAGGAGCTATAATTTGCGAGGAGTCCGAATGACTTCACCTGATATTCGAGCCGGTGTTGCATTATTAATAGCCGCTTTATCAGCCGATGGCACTAGCATAATCGATAATATTGAACAGATTGACAGGGGCTATCAAAATATTGATGAACGTTTAAGAAAACTCGGAGCACATATTAAAAGAATTTGATTTTATAAACAATAACATGAACGTACTCATTTTAGGATCAGGAGGCAGAGAGCATGCCATCGCCTGGAAATTATCGAAAAGCCCATTATTAACAAAACTCTATACAGCGCCTGGAAATGCCGGGACACACGATTTAGGTGAAAACATAAAAATTGGTTCAGACGATTTTAATGCAATAAAAGATTTTGTCATAACTGCAAATATCAATATGGTCATTGTTGGTCCTGAGATTCCGCTGGTTGATGGTATCTACGATTATTTCCAACAAGATGAAAAATTAATAAATATCACTGTTATCGGTCCATCCAAAAAAGCTGCATTGTTGGAAGGTAGTAAAGACTTTGCAAAGGAGTTCATGGAGAAGTTTAATATTCCCACAGCGAGGTATAAAACGTTTGATAATACAAACCTTAGTCAAGCTCATGAATTCTTAAAAACATTGAATCCTCCTTATGTACTGAAAGCAGATGGCCTTGCTGCGGGAAAAGGAGTTCTCATTATTGATTCGTTTGAAGAAGCTATTCATCAATTGGATGAAATGATAGAAAAATCCAAATTTGGTGAAGCTTCGAGGAAAGTGGTGATTGAAGAATTTTTGCAGGGAATAGAACTTTCAGTTTTTGTTTTAACAGATGGTGATTCGTATAAAATTTTGCCTTCGGCTAAGGATTATAAACGAATTGGAGAAGGTGATACAGGATTGAACACTGGTGGCATGGGATCTATTTCATCTGTTCCCTTCGCTGATAAAGCTTTCATGGAGAAAGTTGAACAACGGATTATTATTCCAACAATTGAGGGATTAAAAAAAGAGGAACTGGTTTATAAGGGATTTATCTTTTTTGGATTGATGAATATGAATGGAGACCCATATGTGATTGAATACAATGTACGAATGGGCGATCCCGAAGCAGAGTCGGTAATTCCGCGTATTAAAACCGACCTTCTTGATTTGTTTAAAGGGGTAGGTGAGCAAAACCTGAATGAAAAAAATCTGGAAACAAATCCCAGGTATACAGCTGCTGTTTTTCTCGTTTCAGGAGGTTATCCTGGCAGCTATGAGAAGGGTAAAATAATCTCAGGATTAAATGAAACAAAAGACAGTATGCTGTTTCATGCAGGAACCAAAATAAATGAAGACTCTGCAATCGTCACTAATGGAGGAAGGGTAATTGCAATTAGCTCATTTGGAGATACCATGGAGGAGGCGCTTGAATTATCCTATAAAAATGCAAAGCTGATTGATTTTGAAGGAAAATATTACAGAAAAGACCTGGGAATGGATTTGGTATAACCTGACTAATCAATACTTTGCCAACAGCCTGCCCGAATACGTTCAGGCGGGCATTCCTTCGGAAAAAGTGAGCTAAAGTTTTGAATACTTAAATATCAAAAATGTTAATACGAATTTTCAGAAAAAGCTATCTATTACAATATTTCTTTCTTCTATTATTGGGTATTCTTTTATGGTTGGGTGCATTTATTAAACCAATTTCTTTTGAACCCAATATAAATGAGTTCCTGAATCCGGGATATTTTTGGACTATATCATTGATTGGTAATTCCGGATTACTAGCTAATGTTATTGCGTTTATTATAATAATTGCCGGTGCATTGCTATTTAATTATACGCTCACAAAGAATGACCTGGTTCCAAAAAATACACTCATTCCATCAATGGTGTACCTGGTTTTAATGAGTCATTCACCAAACCTCTTGTATTTTCATCCTGTTTTGGTTTCCGGACTGTTAATTATCATCGTACTTTATTACATTTTCCAGGTATATACTGAAGAAGAGGCTTTCCCTCAAATTTTCAATGCTGGATTTATGCTTGGTATAGCCTCCTTATTTTATTTCCCTTCAATTTATTTCATTCTATTTTTATGGATAACATTTATTTTGTACAGACTTTTCAAGTGGAGAGAATGGCTGATACCTGTTTTTGGTTTCCTCACTCCTTATATTTTACTTTTTACTTATTATTTCTGGTTTAACAAACTAGATGTGGTTCTATCGGCTTATTCTGACTATTTCTCACACCTCGCTATTTTTGATTTTACTTTTGATTATCCGGTGATCAATTATATTATAATCTTGTTTATCATCCTATTCATGTTTTGGTCTTTATTTTTACTATCAGCTGAAATACCGGAAAAGATAATCAGTATCAGAAAACGCTATTGGACAGTTTTTTGGCTGTTTATTATGGCATTATTAACATACTTATTTTGTCAATCTTTTTACAGTTCCCACCAAATACTTATTTTGATACCAGGCGCTATATTTATTTCATACACATTTTCTATTGTCAGGAAGTTGATCTGGATTGAAATTATTTTCGGAGTGATGACTTTCATGATCATTGTAAACAATTTATTATCCGCTCTCCATATTTTATAATATCTAATGCTAAAGTTATCATTTAATACCAACCTGATTGAAGCAGGATGTGACGAAGCCGGTCGGGGTTGCCTTGCCGGACCGGTATTTGCTGCCGCAGTTATTTTGCCGAAAAATTTTCACAATGATATACTGAATGATTCCAAAAAGCTTAATGAAAAACAAAGAAATGAACTACGCATAATAATTGAAGAGCAAGCCGTAAGTTGGGCTGTTGCAAGTGTCAGCCATGATAAAATAGATGAGATCAATATTTTAAATGCATCTCTGTTAGCCATGCATAAGGCAATAAAAAAATTAACGATTCAGCCCGAGTTTCTTCTCATAGACGGGAACATGTTTAAGCCCTATAAAAAAATCCCTCATCAGTGTATTGTAAAAGGCGATGGTAAATATGCCCCTATAGCGGCAGCATCCGTTCTTGCAAAAACCCACCGGGATGAATACATGATAAAAATCCATCGTAAATTTCCTGATTACTTTTGGGAGAAAAATAAAGGTTATCCAACTAAACAGCATATCAGGGCAATAACACTAAATGGTATTTCACCTCTCCACAGGAAAAGTTTTAATTTAAACGAACAATTAAAAATAAATTTCGGCTAAAGTTTATCCATTCTCATTAATTTTTAGTATTTTGTGAATTAGTTTATTTCATATAACATTTGTGTAACATGATTAAAAAAGAGCAACAATGTTATCATATGAATTACAACAAACTGATTCTATTCCTAATTTCATCTGTTATGTTTGGTAATTGTAATTCTCAGGAAAAACCCAATAACGATTATGTTTCTCTTAGAGAGGACATGGTCAAATACCAAATTATTTCACGTGGTATCAAAGACCAAAATGTGCTGGATGCGATGAGGACTGTTGAAAGACATTTATTTGTACCGGTTGAATATGCAAAACAAGCTTATGCTGATCACCCGCTACCAATTGGGGAGGGACAGACAATTTCACAAC
>JAIOTR010000504.1 GCA_021106665.1 Bacteroidales bacterium | reverse complement strand
CCTTACAGACTGGTTGAGGCAAATGAAAACCCTGACCTGGCTGCAGGTTCAATTTTCGATGAAATAGCATTTAACGAATGGCTGACATTTATAGGAGGAGCAAAACCGGTGTTAAATGCCGCTGTTGGATATAGTTGGAATGTGAAAAAAAATATTTTATTGATGGCAGGATTCCGGACAGATTTTAATTACCGTAAAAATCTAAATTATGATCCCTATCTGGAGAATAGGAGTATCAAAGGTTTTGATCTTGATGTTTATCATATCACCGCAGGTTTATCATGGAGGATTTTAGGTCAGGATTTGATCACCGGATTACAGTATTCTTTTGGACGTGATAAAAATCAGGAGCAATGGGCGAATCTATCTGATCCGTCTGAATTTAATACAAATGAATTAGTTCCCTTACAAGGCACCCTCGAAAATAATATGAATACCGGTTACAATTCCATCAGTATTTATTTTGGCGCTACGTTTAATTTCGGAGGTGGGAAGGATAAGTAGCTGGGATATTTTCAATTTGCCTGGCCTATAAGAAAAAATATACTATTTTTAAAAAATAAAAAATTAGGAATTTATGAAAAACAAACTTGCTATTACAATCTTTCTTGCAATTGGAATGAGTATTTTCATTTCCATGAATGCACGATCACAAATATTGATTTCTTTGTTGTTAGGAGATAAATTAAACACCGGACAGATTGAATTCGGACTTACGGGTGGATATGGCATGACCCAAATATTTAATGAACCTGATTCCAAACACCTGAATACTTTCTTCCTGGGCTTTTATTTTGATTTCCTGTTAAAAAAGGAAAAGAATTGGTACCTAAATACAGGAGTGCTGGTGAAGTCGAGGATGGGAGCTAGTGGTATCCCGATATATGATCTTGACGATCCTGAAATGGACAGTGTGTTTGATGGTGGCAGTATCAATCGGAAGATCAGTTATTTTAATGTCCCTATCGAAATTAAATACCGTTTTAAAAATAATATTTTTGTTGATGCCGGTTGTCAGCTTGGTTTAAGGTATACAACTAATGATGAGTTTGTAAATACTGTTGAGAATAAAGACGATTTAACCTATGCACAGGATATCAGGGATGAGATCAACAGAATTGATGCGGGTGTTGCAGGAGGATTTGGATATAAGTTTATGAAAGGCATGGGGATGAGCATTGGTGTCAGGTATTATTATGGAATGACAAATATTTACAAGGATAGTAGGAATGGAACCAATTCTGCTTTGTATCTCCATGCAGAAATACCGATAGGGGCAAATAAGAAGAAAAAAAAGGAATCTGATAAAGAGAAATAGATTTTCTTTGCCTTAGCTCTTTTTTAAATTTACTCGCTGTATCAGAGACAGTGACAGAAATTTTCTGCTAAAAACTATCCGGTTTCACTTATTCGTTTCAGGCGGGGATAATCGAGCACTTTAAAGCTTTTTCCATTCATACTGATCAATCCATCCTCACTGAATTTTTTAAGTATCCTAATGACAGTTTCCGGGCTCATACCCGATAAATCGGCCAGGTCTTTACGCGAAAGCGGTAACTCAAATTCAGAGAGTTTGAAAATTCTGTCGGAAAGACAAAGTAAAATATCTGCCAATCTGCCAAAAGATTGTTTGTGTGTCAAACAAAAGAACCGCCCATATACCTGTACACTGTTTGCGCTTAATATTTCTATTACCTCTTTGGAAAAACTAATATTTTGACTTAATAATTGTCTGAATATTTTGATATCTATTTGACGGATTTCTGAGTCGATATAAGCTGATGCAGAATACTGAAATGTATTATTTTCTTCTGAAATAGATGATAATCCAAGTAGATTTCCCTCCGGAACAATTTTCAGTACCAGTGTATGTGATCCGTTATCTAAAAATACTTTTGCCAGGCCTTTTTCCACAAACATTATATGCGAAACAAAACTGCCCTGCTTGCAAATAACTTCCTTCTTTTTGTATTCAATAAACACTGAATGCTCATCCAATAGCTTGCGCTCATCATCAGTAAGTTTTTCAAAACACCTGCAATGATGCGAACTTATGGTACAACTTGTATAGGGGTGCATACTTTCCATTCCTTTAATTTCAAAACATTCAGCAAATATACAACTTTATCATATAAAAAGATGATTCGGGTCAAATATTTTTATGGTACAGAGCAGTCTGTTATAGAACCAAAAACAGCGTGAATTACTTTGGTATTTCACCCAAATCAGCAATCTTTGCTGTGAATTAAATAACACTATATTTTTTAATATTTCTTATTTTTTCAAAAACAAAAATACTATATTCACTATGTCTTCAAAAGTAATTCAAATCTCAGGAATGATGCTGATTCTGGCATTTTCGGCATGGATCATAATAGGATGTTCAGAAGATGAAGCAGATCCTGATCCGGCTCCTGATACAACAGCATCCTGCGAAGGATGCCATACCAACTATGCTCACTTGCAAGAAGTTTATACCCCCGATACTGTAGCTCCTCCGGGTGGCTGTGGTGGTACGGCCCCGCACTATGAACCTTACGACAGGGTTTATATGGATGGCGATGGATATGAATCTTATAAAAATTCCGGGCATTACGGAATAGGCTGTGTGGGTTGTCATAACGGGGTTGATAATACTTCAGAAAAAGAAACTGCGCATTCCGGTGATTTCATCAGACATCCGTCAGATTATGCAGATGAAAAATGTGGTTCATGTCACCAGGCGATTGTTGATAATCATGCTACAAGTCTTCACCATGGTACCGGGCAAAAGAGAGCAGTAACCAGGCGAAGCGGATTGAATGGACCCCAATATTTTGATCAACTTCCCGAACATCAAATTGAAGGATACAATGCAAACTGTGCAACATGTCATGGTACCTGTGGAAATTGTCATATTGTTCGTCCTCCGATTGGTGGTGGTGGCCTATCCAATGGTCATAATTTCAATAAAACGCCAGATATGTTGAATGTTTGTGTTACCTGCCACGTTTCAAGAGGTGGACATGCATATCTGGGTGTCGCTACCGGTACACAACCTGATGTGCATTTAACCTCAATGAGTTTTAAATGTGTTAATTGTCATGATGGTGATGAGCTTCATGGAGACGGCTCAGATGTACAACAAAGGTATGCCTATGAAAAACTACCTGAATGTGAAGATTGCCATACAGATATGAAATCAAAGAATTTTTATCATGCTTCTCACATGGGTGATTTTAATTGCCATGTGTGCCACTCACAAGTTTATAATAATTGTGGCAGTTGCCATGTACACGGTGATGGTGCCAGAGTGCCATCATACATGGATTTCAAAATAGCTGGAAATCCCATCCCTAATGTGGTTACTGAATTCGATTTTACTTTGGTTCGCCGAACCCTGGCTGCACCTGATAATTGGGAATTATATGGAGTACCTGAATATTCTAACT
>JAIOTR010000285.1 GCA_021106665.1 Bacteroidales bacterium | reverse complement strand
TCTGTTATAATCTAATGTATGAATTGAACAGGCTGAGGAACGTTTCTGGCGCTGAACCTGAGAATCAGTTACCCTCTCATTTTGTTCTTAATTTTTTAAATGAAGGGGAATACACCATCGGTCCCGGTTTGATCAGGGGATGGGAACTGGCAAGAAATGTCGGCTCTCCCAGTGTGGCCGACTATGGTTGTGTCCACACCGGAGGTTCACCAAGATGGATGAGCGGTTATGAGGAATATTACCATGCTATGTTTAACCGTGTAGATCGCTTTTATTCCATAAATGTGAGAACAGAAGATGGTCTGGGAGCCTTAAGGCAATGGCTATATAACCACATGGATCAGGGCGAATATGGCAGTTTGGCAAATTGTATCATTGCTACAGGTGGAATAGTGATTGATACGCTGGCTCCCGGAACAGAGGAAGAAGGAAAGGTGGTTGTGATTTCCTGGGGACCGTGGGCAGGACATAGTGTTACCATCGTTGGTTACAATGACTCTATTAGATACGATTATAATAATGACGGCCAATACACAAATAATATCGATATCAATGGGGATGGCGATGTAAATTTAAAAGATTGGGAAATTGGTGCATTTAAAGTAGTCAATTCCTTTGGCCCGGAGTGGGGAGATGAAGGTTACGCCTATATGATGTACCGTTTACTTGCACTTAAATCAACAAATGGTGGTTTGTGGGCCAACAGGGTTTATATTTTGGATGCCAGGGAACATGATCCTTTACTGACCATAAAAATGAACCTGAAGCATGATTCGAGGAACAAATTAAAAATCTCTTCCGGAGTAAGTAATGACACTTTCTCAATATTACCTGAATTTATTCATGACTTCCATATTTTTAATTACCAGGGCGGGGATAGATATATGCAGGGAGGAACAGATGAAGAGAGTAAATACATTGAAATAGGCTTAGATATTACGCCATTACTCAGCTATGTTGCGAATGGCGATCAGGTTAAATATTTTTTAATGATTAATGAAAATGATCCTGAAGGACTGGGGACAGGGGAGGTCATTGATTTTGCTATTATAGATTATTCTTCAGGAATTCAGGAGATCACATATCCGCTGGAAAACATTCCGTTACAAGAAAACGGATTGACACAATTAAGTCTTATCCATACAGTAAATTATGATGAGGTTCAGATCACAACCGATGAACTGGATGATGCTTTTTTCAATCAACCCTATTCAATTCAGCTTTTTGCGGATAATGGATATCCTTCATACCGCTGGAATATTTTACACCATTATGATCAGGAGCAAACCATTCAAGCATTCCCTATGGTCTCAAATCAAAAGTTAGTACTTTACAATGGTTATGCCATAAAAAACCTGGAATTTGACTTTCCATTTTTCGACAGTACTTATTCTGAGCTTTATCTCAATCTTGATGGCTCCATTCATTTTGGCGATGTTAATGAATTCCAATACAAAAGGATTATTGAAAATTCCTTATATCTCAAACATTTGAAAACCATAATGCCATTTTTTACAGAGTCAAAGCTGCTTTCGTCAGGGGCAACCGGGATATGGTATGAGGGGAGCAATAATACCGCTACTTTCAGATGGCGAACCATGGTTCATGAAATGGAGGGATCGGAAATGAATTTTGCTGTGAGACTGACGTCTTCCGGGAATATTGATTTTTTCTATGGCGATATGGTCTTTCCTGATACTACAAGTTGGTGTTCCGGAATAAGTAATGGTGACGCATTGAATGTTGTCAATTCAACAATTGATAATCTTGGTTCTTTTACTAACGGCCTTAAAGTTTCATTCAACCCAAAAGAGTTCCCATTAGGCATGAAAATTAGGAAAGATGGCATTTTTTATGGAAACCCCGTAGCAGATACCGGTACTTACTCAGTCAATTTTGTTGTGAAAGATTCCAGGGATATTGTTAAATCAAAGCAACTCCAATTCAGGATCAAAGGATCAAATTCGATTTTAGAAGAAGAAATTCCCAAACAGGATTTGATACGTAATTATCCAAATCCATTTGGCGATTTTACCTGGTTTGATTTTACCATAGAAGAAAAATCTTATGTCAACCTTAGTATTTTTAATGCACAAGGACAAAAAGTTACTACCCTGATCAATACTACGCTAGTTACTGATCAATATCATATCCGCTGGAATGGCGTGAACGATAACAATCATATTTTACCCAACGGGGTTTACTTTTATACTTTAATCGTTAGCGATATGCAGTTAACAAAGAAACTTCTGATTATTAATGATAATTGATCGAACAGCCCGAAAAAGATTAGTTTTGTTAGCTATTAATATGTAAGTATAGATGGTATTCAGTTCCCCTGTATTTTTATTGGTTTTTTTACCGGCAACTTTATTTTTTACATTCATCCTTCCGCGCAGGTTCCAAAATATCATGTTGCTGATCGCCAGTTTGTTTTTTTATGCATGGGGAGGCGCCAGTTTCACGTTGATCCTTGTTGCATCCATCACCATCAACTATATTGTGGGAAGACAGATTGCTATTAGAGAAGGGAGGAAAGGAGCAAAGGTTGCCCTCATCGTAGGAGTGGTTCTGAATCTCTTGTTGTTGGGTGTTTTTAAATATGCCAATTTTATAGTTGACAATTTGAATATCGTTTTTGACTGGATTCACCTTGAGCCGGTAAAAATGAATACAATCTAACTTCCCAGCGGCATTTCCTTTTTCACTTTTCAGGCCTTATCCTATATTGTGGATGTTTATACAAAGAAAACCCCGGTGCAGAAAACCCTTATTAACCTTGCTCTTTACATTTCATTATTTCCGCAGCTTATCGCCGGTCCGATGGCCCGTTATCATGATA
>JAIOTR010000047.1 GCA_021106665.1 Bacteroidales bacterium | reverse complement strand
TAGCCTTTAATACAAATAGCTCCCTTAGTATGAACATCAAGTAGTTTCTTTTTAACATTTTTAGCAGGTTCATGATCTTTATAAGTTACCCAATATAATCCATCAGCAAAAGAATCAATTGATGCAAGTTGTTCAAAAACCGGATCATTATTTCCACTATACCCAACAATTATCATTGGCCTATTCATTATGACCTTACCTAATGTTTTTCCAATTGCATCCTTTGCAAGATCGAAATCACCTACAGAATTGAGTCTCCAGAAACCATTGTTTTGGCCATGCAAATAAACAACAGCCGGATAACTCAAATCAGCACTTACATTTTCTCGAGAAATTGTTAAATCATATATGGTTGGTTGAATGCCATAAATAGAAAGTGTACGAATAACAAGGGGGTCAAAATTTGTAGTTAGAATACAATTAACATATCCATCTTTAACCAAATGGCAAGCATATAAATGAGCCAGATTAATTTTAGAATTCTCAATATGTTTATCAAAAATCCTTTTTGCCTGACTTTGATCTAATTGGGCAAAATATTCACCATAATTTCTTTCAACACCTTGCACAATCTCTTTCAAGTTTTCATCTGCATCAATCTCTTCAATGATTTTACCAGCCAAAGGGATGCCTGCACTTACTGATGCTCCTGCACCCAAAAACAAAACAGCTTTTTTTCCAGCTTTCTTTTTATCTTTTAATTGTGCTGCAAGTTTTTCAATTGTATATTCTTTCATCTTTTTAGGTAATGATTAATAAACACCAAATTTACTAAAAAAGATTGGAAGCAAATCCCAAGTGTTAAGTCAAATGTATTATAGGAAGAAGACCCCCGAAAAAGGTGCCCAAAAAGTGAAATGACAATTAAAAACACACCAAGTCGAGGCTGGGCTTAAGGGATGGAGACTTGGTTTGTTGAAGGAGAAGCATCCCCGACTGGGCAAGTCCCTTACACACATATCCTTCTTCGACTTGCCAAGTCTTTCCACACCATTTATACCGCAAAATAACTCTCCAGTTCCTTCAGTGTATCAACACTTGTTTTCAAATCATGTATGATTTTACCCTCCTCAAGAATAGCGATTCTATTACAAACCTCAGTAATATGTTTTAAATCATGACTTGAGATCAGCATAGTGATCCTGGTCTCTTTTTTCAATTCATTAAGTAAATTAATCAGTCTTATTTGTGTGGAGGGATCCAAACCGTTAAAAGGTTCATCCAAAACAAGAATTTCAGGTTTGGCCATTAGCGCTGCTGCAATCCCTACTTTTTGCTTATTTCCCTGGGAAAGATCACGAACATATTTTTTCTTTCCCAAAATTTCATCATTAAAAAACTCCTCAAATTCTGAATAGAATTTATCGAGGTCTCCCTTTGATAATCCATGAACCCCGCCTAAAAAATCAAAATATTCTTCGGGAGTCAGGAAGTCAATTAAGAAACGCTGGTCGAGATAAGAACCGGTGTAATATTTCCAGTCATTACTTTGTTTAACATCCACATTCTTTGATTTTACAAACCCTGAATTGGCTCTTATCAAATCAAGTATCAGCCGGAAAAAGGTTGTTTTGCCCGCCCCGTTGTTCCCAACCAATCCAAAACTTTCACCTTCCTTAATGGATAGTTCTTGAATATTTAAAACGATAGTGCCTGAATAATCTTTTGTTAAATCTTTTACTTCTATCATTGGATATAAAATTTTTAATTCATAGTAATTCATTTTTAATTCGCTTCGCTGTAATTCATTGTAATTTGTTGATTTTTCATCCTAAAAATAATAACCAATATCAATTAACTGATTACTGATAACTTTTAACTCTAAACTCTCAACTTTTTAACCATTAACATTATTCCCTGAATCCTTCAGCCATGTAATATTTTCTTTTATAAAATTGTTTTAAAATAATATTGAGCAATGATTTATGAAATAATAATCCTGTTAAACCCAAAGCTCCGATGAATAGCAAACCTGCCATTGGGATACCCATCCAGCGAAATGGCAAATAAATAAATATTGGGAGCAAGAATGCAGGCATCATCGACAACCAGTGCGAAGCTCCCATCCCCTGGTAGTTAAATGTAGCGCCTTTGCTGAGATCCATCCTTTTCTTCGAGTAGGTAGCCACATAAAACAAAACAAATGACAAAAATCCGAGGTTATATAAGTATGTCATCGTGTTAATAAGCAAAATTTCAGTTCCAAAGAAAACATAGGGAATTGTAAGCACATAACAAACTGTTGCTATTGTAATACCAAATAGGTATTTGGATCGGATGTACTTTTCAAAATCCTTGTAATTGGCCAGGATATTATCAAAATAATTGCTTTCATATCCGAAACAATAATTCAAATAATTCATCATCATTCCTCCTGTCATAAATATTCCTATAAAAATCATAAAACCAAAGTTGTCCTCATATCCGGGATTGGGATAAAATAAAAATCCATATCCAAGGAATATAGGAGCCATATACACTAAGGATTTTGTTCGTTTATGCCTCCAGATCAATCGTAAATCCAGTGATATCAATTGGCCTGTAAAACCCAATGTTTTTAAATATTTGATATTAGCGAGTGAATCGATCTTTGACTTTTTCTCTTTGTTGATCTCCTCGGGGTAAAGCTTTGTTTTAAGTAAAAAATAATTCAGTGAATAAGTAAAGATTACAAGTAAAATTGGAATTATAATCAAAATAGGATTTTGCATTAATTCACTAAAGATTAAACTTGAAAATGCCGAAACCGAAATGACATTGAAATAATCGAGGATTATCAAGGATATTAAGATCACTCCAAAAATACCAACGACTTTTGGATTGTTAACCAATTGCCGTTTCACATATGTAGCAAGGAAATTATTGCTGAAAACCAGCAGGGCAAATGACAGCAACCACAACCAGGCTACTGCCGGAGAATATGCGGGTAAAATCACTTTAAAAGCAAAAGGAGCCACAACAAGCCATGAAAGGTAATTGCCTATTACAAAAATTGATTTTCCGGAAACAAAATGAACAATAGAGGATTTTTTAACCGGTAAATGCAAGTATGTTTCAATGTTAAGTGTGGGAAGTGATTGCATAAAAAATCGCAGGAAGAACTCGAATCCCAGGTAGTATAAAATAATACCATTAAATACAACAACCGGATCATTATCAGGAAAGAGTTTATAAAGTATCTTATCAATAAAAAGCCCAAACATTAAAAGATACATCAACATCAGCAAAATAAAGAAACCGAGAACTATATTGATGGCCAGGTTTTTCTGCCAGATGGATGAGCGCTTCATTTCCTTCCATTGGTGGAGAAGGAACCATTTATATATCATAGATTGAAGTTTTAAAAAGTTCTATATTTCACAATAAACATGCAGTAAATTCAACTCTTTGTTCATCAATAACTTATTGATGTATTATGAGAATCATTGTCGTTATATAATCAATTTTCGTACACATCTTGTTCGCAATTGAACATCAACTTTTCAGTTTTTCATTTGATATGTGCCTGTTTGCATCCCTCGATGATTTTTTTTGCATATTCTTTTCAAATGCTTCAGTTAGGTCTACACCTGTTTGATTGGCCAGGCAAAGTAAAACCCAAAAAACATCTGCAAATTCATCAGCGAGGTCTATTTCCTTTTCAGATTCCTTAAAAGACTGATCTCCATATTTTCTGGAAATAATTCTTGCAACTTCTCCTACCTCCTCGGTAAGTATTGCCATGTTGGTCAATTCACTGAAGTACCTCACACCGGTGGTATTGATCCAAACATCAACTTTTTCCTGTGCTTCTTTTATTGTCATCTCTATTCATTTTTTTTCAGATACAAATATGCAAAATTAACTGGTTTAATAATGATTAACTTTGTAGCATAGTCAATTTAAATGGCAGAAAAAATAAAATCTTTCAGGATGATCGCCAAAACCTTTACCGGTATGGAAGAGGTATTGGCAATGGAATTAACTGATTTAGGAGCTACAGAAGTAAGAACTGTAAAGAGAGGGGTTCAGTTTTATGGAGATAAAAAACTTCTTTATAAAGCTAATTATCAAAGCAGGGTATCTTTGCGTATACTAAAACCAATTGCTTCTTTCAAAGCATTGAACGAAACGCAGCTATATGATGAAGTTCGCAAAATAGACTGGTCGGAATATTTGGACCTTGAGCGTACTTTCTCTATAGATGGGATAACAAGCTATTCCAATATCACCCATTCAAAATATCTGGCTTTAAAGACAAAAGATGCCATAGTAGATCAGTTCAGGGATAAATTTGGTAAGAGGCCAAACGTAAATAAAGATGATCCGGATGTCGCAATTAATGTTCGGATATTTAAGAATGAAGCAACTGTGTCACTTGACAGCTCCGGAGAATCGTTGCATAAAAGAGGGTACAGGGTTGCAACCGGGCCGGCTCCTATGAATGAAGTGCTTGCTGCCGGATTGATCTTATTAAGTGGTTGGAAGGGGGATACAAATTTTATTGATCCTATGTGTGGATCAGGGACCATTCCCATTGAAGCAGCATTGCTTGCAAGAAATATCCCTTCAGGCTATTTCAGAGAGGATTATAGCTTTAAGCG
>JAIOTR010000109.1 GCA_021106665.1 Bacteroidales bacterium | reverse complement strand
TAAATTTTCTGATTCTGAAATAACCGGAAGCACGAAAATATCCAACTAAAGCATCAAAGAAATCAATATTCCGATGCTTAAATATCCCCTCAATTTTATTGATTAAGGTATTCTCTGCTTCGTTTGTAAAAAATTTAGTACTCATATGGTTTTCAGTGTTTCTTTAAGTCCGTCTTTTAAATATTTTAGTTCCCCAAAGTCAGTAATAATTGCGGATTGTATAAATTGCATTTCAATCTCCTTTTCTGATTTCTCCAGGGATTCAGCTAAAATTGGAATCATTTCAGTAGTGGCACGTCTCTCATTTCTCTCAATTTTACTCAATATTGAGGTGTCAATGTCAAGTGCTGCTGCAACTTTTCTAAGAGGCAATCCTTTGTCCTCTCTTGATTTCCGTATGTATTCTCCAAATGATTTCATCTTGTCATAATTGTTTTGACGTATTTGTCAAAAATACTATTAATTTTCATTTTTTCAGTACGCTGGAAAATATTAAGTTCTTTTGGTTTTTTCAGGTTGGCATTTGTGTGTTGGCAAAAACCAAATATGCTTAATGTGCGGTGGGTTTTTAGAATGGCATATAACTTACAATTAAAAAAGCCCTACCTAAGCAGGGCTAAAGTTCTTTATGAACTACGGCATATAGCCTTATTTGCATTTATAAGCAATGGCATTGATGTTCATCCCGGCTCCTACAGAAGCAAAAACGATGATATCATCTTTTGACAGTACATGCCCCATAAATTCTTCTCTTCTAACAAGATCAAGCAGGGTGGGAACTGTACCCACAGAATTGTTACCAAGTTTCTGAATACTCATGGGCATTACGTCTTTAGGCGCTTCGCGAATATTATATAGGCGGAATAACCGATTCACGATTTCCTGATCCATTTTTTCGTTGGCCTGGTGAATAAGTATCTTTTTTACGTCTGTTATATTTAGATTTGCTTTTGTCAGGCAATCCTTAATAACACCGGGTACATACTTTAATGAAAATTCGTAAATTTTCCGACCATGCATCTTGATATATTTGATTTTCGGATCTGACCCGGAAATATTGGATTTTCCAAGGTACAGGTAGTATGCTTCATTTTTGGTATATGATTCAGATGAAAAGGATAACACCCCCCTTTTTTCATCTTCATCAAAAGCTTCAATAACTGTAGCGCCTGCGCCATCAGAATAGATCATGGTATCCCTGTCGTGGATATCGACAACCCGTGATAGTGTTTCTGTTCCAATAACAAGACATTTTTTAGCTATCCCGTTCTTAAAAAAAGAATCAGCATGTATGATTCCCTGTATCCAGCCGGGGCAGCCAAATATTATGTCGTATGCAACACATTTCGGGTTTTTGATACCCAAAATATGTTTCACCCGTGAAGCAAGGCTTGGAACCATATCTGTCTGATTTGTATCTTTTACAACATCACCAAAATCATGTGCAACAATGATCTGGTCCAGGTCCTCCTGATCAATTCCTGCATCTTTAATTGCATTTTTTGCAGCTATGGCAGCGATATCGGATGCATGAAGGTCATCCGTAACATATCGTCTTTCCGAAATACCGGTAATGGCCTGGAATTTTTCCGAAATCTCATCATGTGAAATATCAAATGCTATATTATTTAAGTCATAAAATTTATTTCGGGCAAAATCCGGGTTCTTCACTACTTCTGTGGGTATATAACTTCCGGTACCTGTTATTATTGAATTAATATATGTCATTCTATAAAAACGAGATTTAACATTTGCTAATTGTCTGTAAAATTAAACATAAATGAAAAAGATATCAATATTACAATACTAAACAGTGAAAAATATTAATAGTTCAATTTATTCATTGATCCGCTATCTGCATTCCTAACAGTTAATATGCAAATATCAACATTTTATGCTTAACAACAATTAACGAATATTAACAATTTGATATCGTGCTAAATAATATTTTTGTTCGTTAAATAAAAAATGGTGAATAGAACTATATTGTCAATACTTTTTCTTTTAACAATTCACTTTACAATTATAGGGCAATCTGATAATTTAGTTAAGTTGTATGGTACACTTATAAATGAATCAGGTGAAAGCATATCGAATGCACATATAATAAACCACACAAATGAAACAGGAACCATTTCCAATAATGAGGGACATTTTTCATTACATTGTTATCACAATGATACGATATGGATTACTTCAATCGGATTTAGAAAAATAAAGTACATAGTTCCAAAAATTCACAAATCCAAATACCTGAAAAATTTTATACTTCAAACAGATACGGTTGATCTTGTTGAAACAGTTATTTACCCATACCCGGCTACGGCAAAAGAATTAAAGAAAGAAATTCTGGTATTGTCACTTGAACCAACTCACGAAATAGATTTACATCTGGAGATAGCTGAAATACACCCCTTGACATCGGAAGGCTTTGTAATAAAAGGCCCATTCACAAAACTATATGAAGCCTTTAGCCGTCATGCAAAATTGCAGCGAAAACATCAGATTCTGGTAAAAGCTGACCATAAAATTGTAGAAGCAGCTAAAATTTACAACCCTAATTTGATTAAAAAACTTACCGGATTAAAAGATGAAAAAAAAATTATAAGGTTTATGGAATTCTGTGATCTGGATCCGGAATTTATTTTAAATACAAACACCTATAAACTGTACTTCACTATAAACAATTGTTACGTAGAATTTGTTTCTATTGATAATTAAGTTCAAAATTTCTCATTATTGTTTTTTATTTTGTTTATTTCGCAACAATTTCTAAACAGAAAATTTAGAAACTTAATTGAAGTATATATGTATAACCGGCTAAATCATTGTATAA
Source organism: Bacteroidales bacterium (assembly GCA_021106665.1). Taxonomy (GTDB): domain Bacteria; phylum Bacteroidota; class Bacteroidia; order Bacteroidales; family JAADJA01; genus JAADJA01. The sequence goes on along the minus strand of JAIOTR010000109.1, from coordinate 3,300 downwards.
TATGAATAGTTTTATAAAAAAAGGAATAACAATAATTTTATCCATAGTTCTATTTTCTTCGTTGGCTACAATTACATCCTGTTCATTCGAAGATGAAATTGTTATAGAACCCGGAAACCTTGTGATATATAATAATTCTGATTTACAATTTGAACTAACCATTAAAAATATTGATAACGAGGACCAAACAGTTGTCTCAGAATCAATATTGAAAAGTAATAGTCAGGAAAGTATTCCATTAGAAAAGGGTTACGCATATGAAGCAATTGCCATTGAGAATAATCCTGAAAAATCTGACCCAACTGTTTTTACTAAAACATTTTTGATAGATGCCCATCAGGATACGGAATGGTGTATTCCGAGTAAATGATATTCATCCCAATTTCAAAACATATTCCACCCCATAAATTAATTTACTGTTATCCGATAGGGTAATTTGCTTATTTTTTATTAATTTTAAAGCTGAATTTATTAATAGTCATATTATGAAACATCCAGCTTACTTATTTTCACTTTGCATTTTATTTTTCTTTACATCAGGCCTAACTGAAGCTCAAACAAAGTCAGATGAACCAAAGGTGGTTCTTGAAAAATTATGGGAATCACCTGATTTATTAATAACATCGGAGTCGGTTTGTTACGACAGTAAAAATCACCTTTTGTATGTTTCGTGTATTAACGGCAATCCGACAGATAAAGATGGAAATGGTTTCATTTCTCGCCTATCACTAGCTGGTGAGATTATCACCTTAAAATGGATTGATGGTTTAAATGCACCGAAAGGAATGGGAATTTACGACAGCAAGCTATTTGTTACCGACATTGATCAAATAGTTGAAATTGATATTGAACAAGCTGTAATAGCAAAAATAATTACGGTTGAAGGATCTCGATTTTTAAATGATATAACCATTGATCCTAATGGTGCTGTATACATTTCTGATATGTCAACAAATAAAATTCACAGACTCAATAAAGGTATCCTGGAAACCTGGTTTGATGATGAACATTTAACAGGAACAAATGGGTTGCTCTATGAGGATAGGGAAATTCTTGCAGGTACAAGAGATGGCATCTTCAGCATCAGGATAGAAGATAAAAGACTTTGGCACCTGATCCCGGATACCGGTGGAATTGATGGACTGGAAACAGATGGGACCGGTAGTTATATTATATCCGACTGGATGGGAAAAATTCAGATGGTAAGTACGGAAGATGATCCCATCATTCTTTTAAACACAAGCAACACAGGAGTAAATGCAGCTGATATAGAATATATTCCTGAAAAAAATCTACTTCTCATCCCAACCTTTAGTGATAATAGGGTAATGGCGTATGAGTTAATTGAAAATTAGAAGACAGAAGTCAGAAGTCGGAAGTTTGAGAAGAAGTGAAGATACCTATTTAGTATTGAGGTTTTTGGTTATGACAATTTCACACTTCACCATCACCTATGTAGCACACAGGCTTCATCACCCTAACATTAACCATTTGTCCATACAGGCTTAATTACCCTAACCCCACACCTAAATTCTTAATTATTTTTTCGTTATACTGACGAAATCAAACCTTTGAAATTTGCAAACCTGATTTCCGTCAGTATAAACAAAGGATATTAACTTTGGCGTGATATATGTATAATTTTGCCAAATGCTAATTAAATTATTCACACAAATAAAAAATAAAAATATTATGAAAAATGTCATTTTAGGAATACTGGTAATCGCCTTTCAGGTTGGAGTTGCTCAAAAATTAGCATATATCGAAAGTGATAAAATCGTTGACAAAATGCCGGAGCATCAAAAAGCAACTGATGAGATCGAAAAACAGATTAAGGAATGGGAAACTGTTGTGGAAGAAAAATTTAAAGCTGTTGAAGGATTATACCAGGAATATGTGAAAAATGAGAGTATTTTATCTGATGAGCTAAAACTTCAGAAACAAGAGGAAATATTTGAAGCAGAACGACAGGCTAAAGATTACAGAGAGGAGAAGTTTGGAACTGATGGAGAGCTTGAAAAACTGCAGGAATCAAAACTAAAGCCACTTCAGGATAAAATTTTAGAAGCTGCCATAAAAGTGAGTAAAGAGAACAATTACGATTATGTTTTTGACAAAATGCCCGAATCGAACTGGGTATGGACAAATCCGGAACACAACCTTACTGATCTTGTAATTTCTGAATTGGGATTATAAAGATCTTTTCTTTATTCGTCACGCAAAGGGCGCAAAGATTAATGCGCAAAGATCGCAAAGTTATTTCTTCAATATGAACCCTTTGCGATCTTTGCGTTTGCTTTATATGCTTTGCCTGCCCGAATAGTTCAAGCGGACGTGAACTATAATAAAATCTAAATATTCATTTATAAACTGAAGTAAACCTGGCTATGTTCAACCGGGTTAATACAAAAAACCGGAATTTGTGCATCATTGAACATAATCTTTTCATTCCATGGTCCCAAATTAAAATATGTTGTTCCTATCTGGGGTTCCGTTAATATCATAACCAAATCCATACTATTACTTGCTGCAAAATCAATAAGTTGTTTGGCAGAATCACCAGATTTTTCAGCGTTATGGATAGTATAATTAACTTTCTCTCTCTTAAATTCATCCACAATTTGTTTGCTGATGATCTCAATCCTGCTCATATCAGCGGGATCATTTACTTTCTCTTTAAAGATATGAATAGTAGAATCAAACCTATGTGCAACACGTGTAGCAATTCCCACCTTTTGCCTGGCCTCAGTAAATGTGTTGATCGGGAATAAAACATTTTTATAACCAACATATTCTTTGTTTTGAACAACAAGCGTAGGAACCTCCGCCTTACTTAAAACTTTCAAAGCATAACTACCCAGTAAATATTGCAATCCCTTTTTACCATGTGTACCGAGAATAATGAAATTAGCTCCTATTTCATCTGCCTTTTTATAAATCAAGTCAAATATATTTCCATCTTCATAGGCATATTCCATTTCGACATTATGGTTTAAATGAAATTCATCAATTAGTCCCTGAAGTTTTCCCTGTACAGACTGATTTAAATTATCAACTCCTTTAAAATAAGCATGTGTATCTTTATTGATGACATGATAAATGCAAACTTTCATGCCTTTCTGGGATTCAGCAATTTTAACACCATGATCAATGGCATTGTGGCAAACTTCTGAAAAGTCGGTTGGGATAAGAATAATGTTATTCAGTTTCATAGTATTATTTTTAAAAAAAGGATTTTGGCAAAAATATAAAAAAAAGCCACCAAATTGGTGGCTCTATAAATTATTTGCTTTTATCAGG
>JAIOTR010000174.1 GCA_021106665.1 Bacteroidales bacterium | reverse complement strand
GGAATATTTACAAAAGCATCCCTATAAAGGAAAAACAATCCTAATAAAAGGATCACGTAAAGTACAGCTTGAAAAAGTAGTAAATGCGCTGTAATGAAAAACTACAAAGTAATAGGATTAATGTCAGGTACATCTCTGGATGGGCTTGATATCGCTTATTGCACTTTTAATATTGATCAAAGTTGGAAATTCGAAATTATACATACCGAAACCATTGAATATTCTGATGAATGGGTTGAAAGATTAGAGAGTTTGTTCAACGCTGATGATAAAACATTAACCCAAACAAATCTTGAATATGGCTGGTATTTGGGCAAGCTGACTATATGTTTCATAAAGGCCAATAATTTAAAACCTGATTTTATCTCATCCCATGGCCATACAATATTCCACCAGCCTGAAAAGGGATTTACATTACAAATTGGCGATGGCCAGGCTATTTCAGATATTGTTAAACTCCCGGTAATTTATGATTTTCGAACATTGGATGTACAACTGGGTGGACAGGGAGCGCCTCTGGTTCCAATAGGCGACAGGCTGTTATTCCCTGATTTTGATTACTGTCTGAACCTCGGAGGGATTGCCAATATTTCATTTGAGAAAGATAATCAGAGAATTGCTTTTGATATTTGCCCATGCAACCAGGTGCTTAATCATCTATCCCGATTTTTGGGACAAGAATACGACAGTGATGGATTAATGGCAAGACAAGGGATAGTAAATCATAATCTGCTGGAAAAACTAAATGCTTTAAGTTACTATTCTCAAAATCCTCCAAAATCATTGGGCAGGGAATGGGTTGAAAATTCTTTTTTACCAATTCTTAAAGAAACAAGTATTTCTGAATTCGATCTTTTGGCTACCTGTACAGAACATTTTGCTTACCAGATATCAAGAGTAGCTATTAATGGAGGAAAGATGCTTATTTCAGGCGGTGGTGCATTTAATAAATATTTTGTTGATCGAATAAATTCTTTATCGAACTGTGAAATTTATATTCCGGATGATATCATCATTAATTATAAAGAAGCCATGATTTTCGCTTTTTTAGGTGTATTAAAATGGCGACATGAGATCAATTGCCTGTCATCAGTAACTGGAGGTAGACGAGACAGTAGTTCGGGAGTTATAATAAAATAAAAAAGGTGAAGCCGAACCCCACCTTTTATATATTTTGATATAATATTTTTACATTCCCAATATCATCATTTGCACGTAATAAACAGCAGCTCCGGCTATATAACCCATGAATGCCAGAACACTAATTCTTTTCATGTACCAGATAAAATCAATTTTTTCCAGTCCCATTGCAGCAACTCCTGCTGCTGAACCAATAATCAGAATACTACCACCGGTACCTGCACAGTATGCCAGGAATTGCCAAAACTTTCCATCTACCACAAAGTCGGCAAAATAGCCAACAGTTCCGGGATCAGCAACATCGTACATGCCCATGGAACCTGCAACCAGGGGAACATTGTCAACAATAGCCGACAGCAAACCAATGATCAGGTTAATGGCATAAATATTATGCAGGTGTTCATCCAGGTAATTTGCCATTACGGCAAGATGGCCGGCTGATTGAAGAGAAGCTACAGCCAATAAAATTCCTAAGAAGAAAAAGATTGTTGGTACATCAACTTTCCTCAGAACTCCTATAACCGTAAGTTTTCTTCTATCTTCCAATGGTTTATGTCTGTGTATTACTTCAGTTGTTGCCCAAATTACTCCCAGACCGAATAACATTCCGAGATAAGGTGGCAGGTGGGTTACAGTTTTAAATACAGGCACAAATAACAGGGCACCTACACCCATAAAAAATAGTAACTTACGCTCAAATGCAGTGGTAAATTCTTTGGTTTCATTTGCATCTAATTGTGGCCTTGTAATAGTTCCTTTAACTGTAAAACTAACAATTGCTAAAGGAACAAGCATGGTTGCAACACTTGGCAGAAATACATAGGTAATAATATTAACTGTTGTAACCTGCCCTCCAATCCATAACATAATGGTGGTCACGTCGCCTATCGGACTCCATGCCCCACCCGCATTAGCTGCCAAAACCACCATGCTGGCAAAGAACCATCTGGTCTTCTGATCATCAATTAGTTTTCTGAGTAAGGCAACCATTACAATGGTAGTGGTTAAATTGTCTAAGGTAGCTGACATGAAGAAAGTCAGAACACTCAATATCCATAATAGTTTAACCTTGTTGGAAGTTTTAATTTTATCAGTAATTAACTTAAATCCCTGGTGTTGGTCAACGGTTTCAACAATGGTCATAGCTCCAAGCAGGAAAAACAAGATTTCAGCAATTTCGACGAGATGATGAGCAAGATCATGTTTTACGAAATGTAAAACATTATGCGATATCTCAACATCATCTTCCCAAATTTTATTATAATGTGCTTCACCGACACTTGATTTGATGATTGTACCAACATCATGACCTATCGCTTTAATTTCTTCCCAGGCAGGACTAAGTCCAAGCTCTAATATCGAAGCGGAATTTAATGCATACAAAGCCCAAAGAATAGTACCTGTTAATAAAGCTGATGCAGCTTTATCAACTTTAATAGGATGTTCAAGGGCAATCATAGTATACCCCAGAATAAAAATAACGACCATTAAAATAAACATAATACTTACACGTTTAAGGGATTGATAATTGGCAGCAAAAGTAATTGAAAATATATTGAAAAAACAAAATCATATTTATAAATAAAGATGCGTATGTTGAATGGCATTAAATTTCCTGATTTATATCAGGTTTATGCAAATTTATTTGAATCTTTGAACCAGTGATATTTTTATGAATAATTGATTTTCAAAATAAGAGTATTAACAAAAACCTGTTAACAAATCCGGCTGAAGATATTTACCTCAATTTTGTATTAACGTAATTTTACTTTCTAAATTTAACGTACAACTTATGTTAGCAGCTTTTTTATTGCAGATAACGCAAGCAGGGCAGGCTGTAGCCGATACAGTAAATTCAATTGCCGGCCAGATGAATGGTGAACAAACTGAAATTACCTTGTCACTTTGGGATTTGGCGATGAAGGGAGGTTGGATATTAGCTATCCTGGCCGTATTTTCAATCATTGCTATCTATATTTTTATTGAAAGGTTTTTTGCCATTAATAGGGGATCGAAAGAGGAAAAGAATTTCATGAACAATATTCGTGATTTTATTCATGATGGAAGAATTGACTCAGCTGTAACGCTTTGCAAAAACAATGAAAGTCCCATTGCCCGTATGATCGAAAAGGGATTGGCAAGGATAGGGAAACCTTTAAATGATATCAATGCCGCCATCGAGAATGTTGGTAAACTTGAAGTTTCTAAGCTTGAAAAAAACATTGCAGGATTAGCAACAATTGCCGGTGCCGGACCAATGCTCG
>JAIOTR010000035.1 GCA_021106665.1 Bacteroidales bacterium | reverse complement strand
TCATACCACCGGCCCAGGGATATTGGAATATTTTCTTGGATTCATCAGTTACCTGAATGGCTTGCCCTTCCTCTTTAATACTTTCGAAAAAGAATTGGCTGTAAGCATTTCCTGAAAATAAAAACAGCACACCGAATAAAAGAAGCATTAATGATTGTAAATTTCTGCACATGACATATATTTTTTGAATTAAATCATACCTTAAAAAGTTCATCTTTTAATTTTCCCATAATTTCTGTTGCTTTGCCTTCAAGGAATATATCGGTTACCGAATTTGTAAAATTTGACAATTCCGGATTAACTTCAATGATTGTGGCGCCATGTTGTTTTGCATGATATGGTATCTGAGCTGCCGGCATTACTTCACCTGTCGATCCGATTACCACCACAACCTCAGCCAATGAAGCAGCCTCAACAGATTTTTGGTATGCGTCAGGCGGAATACCTTCACCAAAGAAAATGAAATCGGGTTTGATCAATCCATCACATTTTGCGCAACGAGGTGGAAGATTATCGAGATCGATATCGACAGGGATATAATATGTCCGGCACTGTAAACATACCATTTTTTGAGAATTGCCATGAAACTCATGTACCACTTTGCTTCCTGCCTGCTGATGTAAATTGTCAATATTCTGAGTGATCACAGATTTCAGTAATCCTTTCTCCTCCATTTCGGCAAGTACCTGATGTGCTGTATTTGATTCGGCATTTCCAAAAAAATCATAAAACAATTGTTTGATAACATTCCATGATTCAAGAGGATTCTCGTAAAAAAATCCTAATTCCAGGGTTGCCGGATCATATTTATTCCAAATGCCATTTTTACCTCTGAAAGGCGGGATTCCGCTTTCGACTGAAATACCTGCCCCGGTAAAAGCAATTGTATATTTTGATCGTCTAAGTACCTCTGCTGCTTTATGAAGTTGAATTTCGTCCATTTAAAACCGATATTTATTGAAACTCAAAATTAAATAATTAATTGTTTGCTTTCGTTAAACAAAACTTACACACCAGGGTTTATATTTTAAAGACATTTACTTTTGTCGTATGTTACATTGGATAGTCAGATATATTGAAGGGTTTATCGATTTATCATTAGAAATGGCACCATGGCTGTTATTGGGTTTTATTTTCGCAGGAATCCTTCATGTATATATGCCCAAAGGAAGCATCCGCAAATACATGGGCGGAAAAAACCTAAAATCGGTTATTTATGCAGCTTTGTTGGGAATACCGCTACCTCTTTGTTCCTGCGGTGTAATTCCAACCGGCATTGCTTTTCATAAGGAAGGAGCTTCCAAAGGATCTACGGTTTCGTTTTTGATCTCAACGCCTCAAACCGGCGTGGATTCCATTTTAGCAACCTATTCGCTGCTGGGATTACCTTTTGCTATTTTGCGGCCCATTGTAGCGCTTTTCAGCGGAATATTCGGAGGTGCTATAACCAACACTGTAACCAGAAATGAACAAGACAAGAACCGGCATCATTCATCACAGAATATTGATAAGGAAATAGAAATCAATGGCAAGATAAAAACCATGATCAAATATGCCTTTCACGAATTTTTAATGGATATTGCCAAATGGTTAATTATTGGATTAGCTGTTGCAGCTTTGATTGCCTTGTTATTACCCGATGATTTTTTTGTCAGTTACCTGCATAATGAATTTTTAAGCATGTTAATCGTACTGGCTGCCTCCATCCCGATCTATGTTTGTGCAACCGGTTCTATTCCTATTGCTGCAGTCCTATTGATGAAAGGACTATCCCCTGGCGCAGCCCTTGTTTTCCTGATGGCCGGCCCGGCAACCAATACAGCTACCATGGCGGTAATCGGAAAAGCCATTGACAAAAAAACACTGATTGTGTATTTAACAACAATTATTATAAGCGCCATGGTATTTGGCTGGTTTACAAACCAGTTTTTACCGAGGGAATGGTTTACATTTGCTATTGACCATGCCAGCCATGAACATGAGTTATTGCCCTATTGGCTAAAAATAACCTCCGGAATATTACTGGCCATATTTATATTAAATGGTTATCTGAGAAAATATTTATTTAAACAAAAGTCAAATTTAAATGTAAATAACATGAGTAGCCAGATTGGAAATTTAAAAATAGGTGTTGAAGGGATGACATGTAACCATTGCAAAATGAATGTCGAAAAAAATATATCAAAATTAAATGGCATTTTTGAAGTTAACGCCAATCCTGATAATAATGAAGTTACCATAACCGGAGAAGGTTATAATCTGGATGAAATTGAAAAAGCAATTGAAGAAATTGGCTATAATTATAAAGGCCGGGTAAAATAATTAATTGGACCTAGAGATTTTAAATTGGAATTTAGTTCTTATCGAATTCAGTATTAATTTCATAAACTTTCCAAAAACTCGTTCGTTCCACCCAATTATTAACATTAAATTTTTTAACCCAAACGGGTAAGGCAGTGTAAACAATTTTTTGCGATTGGTCTAACTTGGTTATAAGATCCCGGTTGTGAGTTACTATAAGTTTAACTTCACCCGGATATTGATTTATTTCATCATAGTCTGAAATTCTTATAATGTCCAGGTTCTGCCGTTTATAAAAATTAATATTTGTTGTGCCGATATACGGATTGTCCTCCAACGAAAATAATGTTGCAGGTTTATCGTACATTTTATAAATCGCATGATACAATCTAACATTGCTCTCTGCAGGTTTAAAAGCTATTATAGCCAAGGCAACAAAGTTAACAACCAGGAAACTATTTTTAATTATTCGATAATATTTGTTTTCGGAAATATCTTTATTCAATATCTTATTTTGTATAATTTCCAAGGATTCAATTATGAACAATGGCACAAAGCCAAGAATAGGAAATAAGAACCTGATCTCTTTATGTGCAACCAAACAATGAATAAAAATAAAAGGCAAAAAAGTCCAGGTCAGTTCACTTTTTGGTTT
>JAIOTR010000233.1 GCA_021106665.1 Bacteroidales bacterium | reverse complement strand
ATTCCGTTGTTAGCAAGTTTTACCCTTATGATCTGATTTAACTTTTGTGATATGATTATTTTTACATCAAAATCCCTGTATGCCACATACAAAAAGAAAAAAGAAACGGAAGAAAATCAGATACTCCAAACTTACCATCAAGCTTAGTTCCAAACAAAAAAAGTCTCTGGCAAATTACTGCAAAGCCAGAAAAACAACACCTACCAAACTGATAAAAAAATCCATCAAACGGTATATCAATGGATTTGACAGGAACGTTCCTGATGAATATTATGTTACCGAGAATCAGTTGGAATTGTTTGAAGAGAAGAAAAATTGAAAATAGTATTTAGTATTTAGTATTTAGATTCAAGATTTCCTGAAGCAGTCCATCAACAATTTTTCATATATTTACGCCTAAAATCATTATTTAAGATCAATAATCTTCAGCAATGGATCAGTAACTTACTGGTTAACCTCATGAAAGGCTGTAATAAAATATCCTGCTTAATATTATTAATGATCTTTACATGTGTAATTGTTTATCCCCAAACCGAGCAATACAAATTCCGGCACCTGACTGAAAAACAAGGCCTTCCACACTATACTGTAAATGACATTACCAAAGACCCAGATGGCTATATGTGGTTTGCCACGGCAGCCGGACTTTGCCGGTACGATGGGTATAATATAAAAATATATCAAAATGATCCTGATGATTCAACCACCATTTCCAGCAATAATATCAGATGTTTGTTAGTAGATGATAATAATATTTTATGGATAGGAACAGCTTATGGTTTAAATAAAATGGATCTTGCAACAGAAAAATTTACCTGGTTTAAACGTGACTCAAGCAATCCGAATTCTTTAAGCCATAATTATATTAATACTATTTACAAGGACAGAACAGGTATAATCTGGATTGCAACAGTGCGTGGTTTAAACGAAATGAATGTTGAGGACGGTTCATTCACATCGTATTTTCAGAAATCAGAAAATAAATTAAGCGATGTTGATAATATCCAATCCATTAATAAAGATCATTCCGGGAAATTATGGATTGGAACCAAGAATGGCCTGTTTCATTTTAACAGGGGAAATAAAAGTTTTAAGGCAGTGGATCTCATAAGATTATCTTCTATGGCTACAGAACGCATAACCGTTAGTTGTATTCATATTGATAACAAGGACATTCTTTGGTTAAATACAAGCAGTGGATTTTTTAAGTATGAACAAGAATCGGAGCACTTAACCCACTATTACTATACTACTCTATATTACAGTATTGTTGAAGATCCTTTTGAAGGTGACAGATATGTATGGATTCCCACAGTCAGGGGTTTATATAAGTTTGATAAATTAACCGGAAATTTTGTGATTATTAAAAAAAATTTTGATGACCCTTTTAGCCTCAGCACTGATATTTTAACCAAAATGTACCTCGATGAGAATGCAAACCTGTGGATAGGAACTGCATTTTCAGGAATTGAAATTTTAAATTTAAACGAAAACAGGTTCACACGTATTGATATTAGCCCAATCCAACAAAGTAATAGGAGATTTGCAGCCACGGCATTTTATAAAGATCAAAATGGATATTTATGGGTTGGAACCATGCAGTGGGGTTTACAAAAATTTGATCAGGAAATGAATCTTGTTAAAAGTTATTCCAGGTTCGAAGTTGATGATTTGATTTACACACAGAGATATGTTTCTGTGATTTATGAAGATAGTAAAAATAATATTTGGGTTGGCTGTTCGGGTGCGGGTTTGAATTTATTAGACAGGCAAAAGGATGATTTCATTCACTGCAAATTTTTTAATTCAGGCTCGCATCCGTTACCGGTTGTTGTATTCGACATTATTGAAGATAGATATGGTACAATATGGGCAGGTACCAGGAAAGGACTTTATAAACAGGATAAGGATCAATATCTTACTTCAAATTTTTATAATGTTGATCATGACTTACTTAAAGATGCTTGTATTTTTTCTTTTTGCAAAGATCGTAAGGGTAATATATGGATTGGTACAATCAGTTCCGGTTTGTTTTGTCTCACACAAGGGAGCAACGACAGCTTATTATTCACTCAATACAAACATGATCCTGATAATCCTCAAAGTATCAATAGCAATACGGTTTACTCAATTTATGAAGATAATACGGAAGCAATCTGGATAGGCACAAACAAGGGGCTGAACAAGCTGCTAATTGGGGAAACCAAATTTGATCATTTCGAGGATAATATCAACAGGTTTACCGAAAGCAGGTATGATTTTACAGGGGATAAAAATGGAAATTTATGGCTGACAACTTCAAAGGGGTTGATAAGGTATGATCCTGAAGCTGATTTCGATAAAAGAGTCAAATTATTCACAACTTCAGACGGCTTACCCTTTGAGAATATTAATCCCAATAAAACTTATAAAAATAATGAGGGAGAGATATATGTAGGTGGCAGACAACAATCAGGTGATGGATTTTTTTACTTCTCGCCCGAGGATATTAAAGATAACAGGAGTATCCCACCTGTCGTCATTACAGACTTCAAAGTCAGGAACGAACCATTTCTTCATGATACCAATATTACTTATCAAAAGCATATCCATCTTAAATACAACGAAAATTTCTTCTCTTTTGAGTTTGCCTCACTGGATTTCACCAATCCGGATAAAAATCAATATGCCTATTACCTTGAAGGATTGGAAGATGATTGGATTTATTGTGGTTACAGGAGAGTTGCCAATTACACTAATGTTTCACCGGGAAATTATGTTTTCAGGGTTAAAGGTTCCAACAATGACGGTTACTGGAATGAAGAAGGTGCAAGTGTAAGTATTACCATTTTACCACCACCCTGGAAAACCTGGTGGGCCTATATGATCTACGGAATTTTTCTGATTGGTTTATTTTATGCATGGAGAAAATATGACCTGAAACGGCAATGGTTAAAGCAGGAATTGGAGCTTGAACAAGTAGAAGCCGAAAAGCTGAAAGAACTGGACACTTTGAAATCAAGGTTCTTTGCCAATATATCACATGAATTCCGAACACCATTAACATTGATTCTTGGCCCGCTTGAAAAACTGCGGTCAAAAATAGCTGACCAGGATTCAGAACAAGACCTGAATATGATGCAGCGGAATGCACTTCGATTGCAAAACCTGATCAATCAACTATTGAATCTGTCAAAACTGGAATCAGGTAAAATGAAATTACAGGCCAGGGAAGAAAATATTGTTGCAATGGTAAATGGCTATGTACAATCATTTGAATCTTTAGCCAAACAAAAAAAGATTGATCTTGTTTTTAAATCAGCTGAAGAGAATATTCAATTATTTATTGATAGAGATAAAATTGAGAAGATACTTTATAATTTGTTGTCGAATGCTTTTAAGTTTACGGGAGAAGGGGGATTTATTGAAGTAGCAGTTTGCAGTAGGCAGTCGGAAAAAAATAGTAGTCAGTTTGCAGTAGGCAAAAATGAAGCCGTTGCCAATTGCCAACTGCCTACTG
>JAIOTR010000107.1 GCA_021106665.1 Bacteroidales bacterium | reverse complement strand
TAATATTACTTTCATTAATCCCAACTGTTGGGCTGATTGCATATTTCCATGGAAAAAGTAAAGAAAAATGGAATAAAATAGAAACCATTGGCCTGCCGTTAAATCTGTTGTTTACCATAATGCTTGTGGTATTTATGTTCAAGGGCAAAGACCTCGGTGCTGCCACTGAAACCATGGTGATTGAGGATGAAGATGGCAAAATGATAGAGAGGGTTGTTCCCAAAAGTGAATTTCGTAAAAAGATCGCCATCTTTTTTTATGATAATAAAAGTGTGGACACATCATTATACTGGATGCAATATGCCATACCATCCATGCTCGTCTTCGACTTATCACAGCAACTGTTTTTACAGTCTCACGGAGCTGCCGAATACATGATCAAATTCAAAGATGCAGGCTACAACAAAGGTGTAGGAGTGCCATGGATGTTATTGAAGAATATTGCTGAGCTATATAACCTTGATTATTTTGCCACAGGATCATTTGAATATAGCGGGGAACAATTCAAGGTATTGACTAAAATATATGACACAGAAACAGGTAAAGAGGTGTCGGAGTTTAAATTTGAAAACCAGAACATTTTCGAAATTATCGACAATATGTCTTTAAAAATTTATGATGTTCTGGAATTGCCTTCAACAATTGCAGAAGAATCGAAAGACCTGCCTGTTTCCAAAATATATACTGCTTCACTAAAAGCAACTGAGTATTTCACGAAAGGAAATATTGAAATTATTTTAAACCATGATTTTGATATGGCCACTAAATATATAGAACTTGCCATTAAGGAAGATCCCGGATTTGCAGTTGGACATTTAAAATTGACAGATTATTATTTCAATAATAATAAAATGGAGGAAGCTAAAGTTGCATTGCAAAAGGTCATGGATAATATTTACAAATTACCTGAGCGGCAACAATTTATTACCAAGTATTTTTATTATGCTATCAGGCAGGAGCCTGAAAAAGCCATGGCTGTTATCAATATGTGGACAGAATTGTTTCCTCAGGATATAGAAGCTCATGAAATGCTTGCAACGAGGTATCAGTATAAAAATAAGTTTGCAGAGTCAATAGAAGAATACAGGAAAATACTTGTCTTAGATCCTGATCAAACAAAGTATATCAGGTATATAGGTGATTTGCATGAAGCGATGGGCAACTATGATTCTTCAATGTATTACCATAAACATTATGCTGAATTAAATCCCAAAGATTATAAGTCATACAGGAACCTCGGCGAGCTATACCTGAACATGGCCGAATTTGATCTGGCTGCTAAAAACCTTGACAAAGCATTGGCTTTAGAACCGGGGAATATAGATATTTCAACAAGCAGGATCATTGTTGATTTTAGATTGGGGAATTTTGAAAAAGGTGACGAGCGGTTTTTGGAATTGTTAAAGATTTGTACAACTGCTAATGACAGTGCAGAAGTATATAAATCCTTATCGGATTATTATGAATTGAAAGGGCAGTCGAAGAATGCACTTAACTATTACAAAAAATTCGTTGAGAGCCTTGGAAAATTTATTAACCCGCTTAATTATATGATGATTAATCTTTTCAATATTGAAAAATACATTCTTGCAGGACAGGTTGAAGAGGCTTACCGGATATTAAAGGATTCAGAGAATAAATTCCAGCCTCCTGTGGATAAGGTTATATCCTTTGGTTATATGTTTTATTATATTGAGGTAGATAGTGCCGAAAATGCTGAAAAGTATGTGCAGGAAGCCAAGGACCTTGCTATAAGTTTTGGAGAAGAAATGCTTCTTGCCAATATTTATTATGCTGAAGGCAGAATAAATGAGTTAAAGAATGATTATAAAAAAGCGCTTGAAGATTACACGAAATATCATGATTACCGGCCATTAGAGATCAGCGCTTACAGATTGATGGCCAAATGTCACAGGAAACTTGGGGATTTGAAAAAGGCTGAAGAAAACCTAGTGGTTGCTTTAAAACACAAACCCTCCTATCCCATGAATAATTATGAAGCTGCCTTGCTTAGGATTAAGAAAGGTGACAACGAAAAGGCGAGAGAATATCTACAACAAGCTATTGAAGTATGGAAAGATGCAGATGAAGGTTTTGAGCCTGCACAACTGGCCAGGGAGAAATTAAATGAGCTTGAGTAATCCTAATTAGAGGGCAATAATAAAACACCGGAAGATGATTAACCTTCCGGCGCAAGCGTAGAGAAACTGATATAAAATCAGGTATTTTAAATATTCTAATTTTTCTGAATGATTGCTATTGGTTTTTCAAAGATACAATTATTTTCTAAATTCCTTGAAGTTACAAACTTCAAGGTGCCGGCGGAAGTACCTCCTGCACTTCCCTGTAAGATGCTAAATCGGAAAGTAACATTTTGATTAGCAAGGTATATTCCCTGCATTGTCCCTGGCTACTGCCTGGTATTTAAAAGCCTGTGGGGTTTGTGCTAAAACTGCTATGGCTATGGTTATCATAACCAAAGAAAGTGTAATCTTTTTCATATCTCTTGTTTTTAAATGATGAATAAATTCGATTTTAAAGATTAAAAAAAATAATATAATCCGCCATCCAGAATTGTGATTCAACCGGGATGACTAATCAGGTACCTGCGATGATAAATCCTGATTTTAAATAATAAGATCATTTTTGTCTATGTTATTAACCTGTGAATCCATATCAAGGTCTGAAGCCTTATATCCTTTTGTTCCTGCCCGCCCGCTCCACATTACCTATCACACACTACCCGAGCCTAAATCCGAAAAAGCGGGGTCGAATTGTCAAATCAATCCTGTACACAGCGCACGCCAAAACCGTAAGCCTGATCGTAGCTGTTTCGATCCACCTGTGCATTACTGTAGTACAAGTGCCGGCACCACGCATCCGAACCATTCTCACTCGACGACCAGAAGTGGGCGTCGCTCGAGAGATAGCTGAACGAACCATTCGTGTATCTGTAGCCTCCGGGGAGGCTTGTGAAACCGCTAGAATTAGTTGCCCCTGTATTGGGTGTGGCCCAATGAGTGGTGCCGGTTTCTTTTAGGTTGCCTCCGGCATCCGTGCCTCTCCATCCCGTTGCACTGCACAAAACTGTTCCTGCGTCAACATAGTTCTCCAGTGTGCACCATTCTGCATCAGATGGTATATGCCATCCTGTGGGGCAAATGCCATTTCTTGGCCAAGAAGTATATTGCATCATTTCATCCCATTGGTATCGCCCGCCATAGGTATTACAATGGGTAAGGTCGTCGTTATAGCAGTATTTTTCAATAGTAGCATTGTTGGTTTGGTTGCTGGTACCGTATATCATAGTACCAATATTAAGGTTTTCGGCCATCCAGCATTGAGTGCCTATCTGTACAGTTTTATATATGGTGCCATCCCTAAAATCAACAAAATCCTGCATGCATTTCATTTGATGTGAAGGGGGATAAGATGTTTGTTCCCAGTTATTCCCATTAAAATATTCACATATTTTTTTCTCGATATTGTAAATAAATAATCCTTCTGCCGGATTAGTAATGGCATCACGCTGTTCATTAGTTAACCGGGGAGGTAAAAACCCTTTTGAATTGCTATTAACCTCTAATAATGCTGATTCATCCGGGTTTTCTGTTCCAACACCAAGACTGCCGTTTACTGCAAGAATGTCATTATCAAACTCCCCATAAATTAAAGGAGATAAAGTATCTGAATTTTCAATATAGAGTTTATTATCGGTGGTATCATTATATCCTGCCTGGTATCCCAGGAATACATTTCCTGATTTATTGTGGGCTGATGTTCCCATGCCGGCTTCATGTCCTATGATGGTATTATTTGAACCTTCCTCATTATAGTAATTTGCGGCAACTCCAATTGCAGTGTTATTATTACCCTCTGTGTTAAAATTTAATGAAGCGGCACCAAAGGCAGTGTTATTGTTTCCCGTTGTATTTGTATATAGCGTCATAAATCCGTTTGCGGTATTAAAATAACCAGTTGAATTTGAGTGCAGGGCCGAAT
>JAIOTR010000167.1 GCA_021106665.1 Bacteroidales bacterium | reverse complement strand
GTGATTTTAAATACTTCATCGCCATCCTCAAATCCCAGAATATGACGATATGCCCAATATCCCAAACCACCATCTTTTGGCAAACAATAACCACCAATTCCCGGTCCGGGGAAGATCATATTGCTGTGTGTCGGACGCATTTTTATGGCATTCATCACCTTGATGAGGTCAACACCATTGCGCTCGGAAAAGAGGCTCCATTCGTTCAAGAATGCAAGGGTAGTTGCACGGTATGAGTTTTCAACGATCTTGGTTGTTTCCGATTCAATTGGACGGTCCATAACTGTCAATGGGAATTCCTTGGTATTCAATACTTCATGCAGGAATTTCTCCACCTTATCCCTTGCTTCTTTGTCGCAACCTGAGCAAACTCGCCAGAAATCACGGATAGAGGAAACATATTCCTTACCCGGCATAACACGCTCAAAACTATGTGAAAGTAATGGTGTTTCTTTCAAGCCCCGTTTTGCAAAAGCTTTCTTCAAAATTGGCCACGCAACAAATTCAGTAGTCCCGGGAGCAACTGTTGTTTCAATTAAAACCAATGCATGAGGAGGAATGGTTTCACCTATTGTTCTCATGGATGCTTCCAGTGCTGCCATGTCGGTTTCGCCTGTTCGCATATCTCCAAGGTCTTGCTTGGCATAATCACATTGAACATCTACTACCACAACATCAGCCAGTTTTAAACAATCACTATTGAAAGTAGCGACAAATGTTTTCGCTTCAGTGGTAGTTCTTGTGATCAGTTCATCAACTTCAGGATCTTCAGCTTTCACTGGGGATTCGCCACGGTTCACCAATGGTATTTTCCAGAAACTTCTTACACTGGGGCGCTGGTACCCAATAACGAATTTTGAATAATTTCCATTTTCATCTTTTGTGTCAGCTACTATGGCAGCCATTACAACACCAACAAAGCCCAATCCCATAACAACGACTATCTCTTTACCCTCTGTCCTGGCTTCTTTTGCCAGTTTCTCCATCCTGAGATATTCTCCATCGTATTCTTCTTTAAAAGGGAGTGGAAATGATTCTCCCTGAGGAGTTACAGCAAACTGTCTGTCTTTACTTTCCATAATCTATTAAATTTATAAGTTCTAATTATTTGGTTTATATCCAGCCCTTCAATTTATAATAACCAAGGGCAATTATTTCTCTGGTAAAAATTATTTCATATTCAAGGTGCTTCCAGAACTGGTACCTGATCTTAATGTTATCTCCAATTTCTGGTAAAAATTTATTTTTTCCTCCCAGGTCTTTATCTTCAAAAACAAGGTCAAAATCATGAACATCTTCAAATGCAGGCAATCCACCAACATTTTGATATCCCACCTTTTTAAAAGCTAAAATTGCTCTACGCATATGTTCCGGAGATGTTACAATGATAATATGTGCCTGATTATCCGGAATTATTTTTTTGATTTCCAAAACCTGAAACCTCGTGTTTTTTCCTATATTTTCAAAAGCTATTCTATGAGAAGGAATGTTCCGTATTACCAATTCCTTTTTCATCAGGTTCAGAGAGCTTTTATCATCTTTTATATCTCCTGGCAATGCTATGATGATATTGACCTCTGGATATTTTTCAGCAATTTCGGCAGCATAGAATGTTCGTATAAGTCCAGACTTCCCCGGCATTGCACTACCACCCATTACGATAATATGATCCGGCGAACATTCCTCTGTAAGAGCAGATGTTCCCAGCCAGTAATAACCCCAAAAAGGCAGGCTTGTAAAACTTAATATAATTGCGATTATAGCTATAATGCCTGCTATAAAAATGAAGTACTTAAAAAGTTTTCTTAAAATCAGTACTATTTTTTTAGTGATATTTATCAGATTACCGGTTTTCACTTGATAAAAAATTCGAACTATCGAATAATAGCATTTATCTCTTTCTGATAAACATTCATCAACTTGTTCATTATTCTATCGATGACCTTATCATTCAGCGTTTTTTCTTCATCCTGCAATATAAAGCTTACAGCATATGATTTTTTACCGGCTTCGATATTTTTCCCTTCATAAACATCGAAAAGGTTAACCTTTTTTAATAGCTTATTTTCTGTTTGAAAAGCCAGTTTTTCAATTTCAGCAAAGGCTACTGATGTATCAATCAGCAGTGCAAGGTCTCTTCGTACTTCAGGGAATTTTGGAATAGCCTTATAACGGATATTGTCGTCATTTGTCATTTCTACTATAGCATCCCAATTATATTCCGTGAAATATACTTTTTGGTCAATATCGAACTCCTTCAACAGCTGACTTGAAATTTCACCTATTTCAAATAAACTGTTTTTTCCATGAAAAAACTGTATTCCTTCTATGAAATACTGCTTGCTTGTATTGTTTGTATTAAGCTTGTTAATGTCAATACCCAATCTTTGGAGCAGGTTAAAAGATAAAGTTTTCAAATAGTTAATATCAACTTGTTTGTCTTCAGTAAACCATGATTCTTTTTCCTTCCTTCCGGTAACAAACATGGCAAGCCGGTTAACCTCATGATATTTTTTGGTTACATCGTCTGATGACTTATCAGCTAAAGTGTAAGTATTACCATACTCAAAAAACTTCTGGTCGTAATTTTTTCTGTTAATATTGTAAACGATGGTTTCAAGTCCCCCAAAAAGAAGCGTCTGACGCATAACATTCAAATCACGGCTTAACGGATTAAGGATGTTAACAGATTTATTTTTATCAAAACCTTGATTGTTTTCGTAGTATGTTGACTTTGTCAGTGAATTATTCATTATTTCGGAAAACTCATTGCTGCTGAGATAATTCATAACTATTTCCAATAGCTTTTCCCGATCAGGCTTGATCGAATGTGAAATGGATGAATTTTGCTTAGAGGGGATTTCAATGTTGTTATAACCATAAACCCTCAGAATTTCTTCAATAACGTCAGCCTCCCTGATCACATCAGTCCGGTAAAAAGGAACCTTCAGCTTCATCCCATTATTATTTTCACTTAAAATGTCAAACTCCAGGGAACGAAGTATGTTTTTAATTACATCCTGCCCGATTGTTTTCCCAATCAAGCGGTCTATATTCTTCCATGAAACAGTAACTTCAACATTATCCATCGGATTTGGATAAACATCTTTGATCTCTGAAGAAATCGCTCCTCCAGCAATTTCCTTTATAAGCATTGCAGCTCTTTTAAGAGCAAACAATGTTATTTCCGGATCAACGCCACGCTCAAACCGGAATGAAGCATCGGTTTGTAGGTCGTGATGCTTAGAAGTTTTTCGAATATGAACAGGATCGAAATAAGCGCTCTCTAAGAAAATGTTTTTTGTTTTTTCGGTAACTCCTGACTTGATTCCACCAAAAACACCCCCAATACACATTCCTTCTTTTGCGTCACAGATTATCAGGTCATCGCCGGCAAGTTCTCTCTCTTCTTCATCCAGGGTAATGAATTTTGAGCCTTTAGGAAGCTTTTTAACGATCACTTTCTCTCCGGTAATTTCATCTGCATCAAATGCGTGCAATGGTTGCCCGGTTTCGTGAAGAACATAATTTGTTATATCAACAATATTGTTAATAGGCCGAAGGTCAATTGCATTTAACCTGTTCTTCAACCATTCCGGTGATTCCTTAACCTCAAGTCCTTGAATGGTAACACCTGCATAACGTGGACATGCATCATCGTCTTCAACAATTACCTCAATATCCAGCTCCATATTTTCAGTTCTGAATTTGTCAACTTCAGGTAAATAAAGATCTCGTTTTGTGTTTTTATTCTGGGCGAAATCCCGGTTGTCCAAAACCGCTTTTATGTCCCTGGCCACACCAATATGCGACATGGCATCTGTACGGTTTGGCGTAAGGCCTATTTCAAAAACGAAATCATCTTCAATTTTAAAATAGTCTTTTGCCGGTGTTCCAGTTTTAACTTCAGGTTCCAGAACCATAATTCCTTCATGTGAAGTTCCAAGTCCCAGTTCATTTTCTGCACAGATCATCCCTTCCGAAGGTTCACCTCTTAACTTTGCTTTTTTAATCTCAAATACTTCATCATCGGTGTATAATTTAGTCCCAATGGTAGCAACCACGACTTTTTGTCCGGCAGCTACATTGGGCGCCCCACAAACAATTGGCAAAAAATGATCACCACCAATATCAACAGTTGTTACACTCAACTTATCTGCATCAGGATGTTTTTCACAGGTTTTCACTTCTCCAATTACAACCCCCTTTAGTCCCCCTTTCACCGGTTGCCATTTCTCTAATCCTTCCACTTCCAAACCGCAATCTGTAAGCAATTCTGATAACTCATCAGGTGACAGGTCAAAATCAAGATATTGTTTTAGCCAGTTATATGAGATTTTCATTGATGATCAGTATTTAAGAAGTTGCAAAAGTAAGATTTATATCAATTAAATATTGGAAATAGTGAAGTGTAAACAGACTGCTGTTTAAATTTTAGCAATCTAACTTATCAAACTCCAATTGGGCTTGTTTCTGGAAAGATACTTCAGATGATTGGATATGGGCTGGTTTTCTTTTAATTCAAGATGAGGATCATCTTTAAGGATTTCAATGGCCAGGTTTCTTCCGTATTTTAATATTTTTTCATCTTTGATGATATCGGCTATTTTTAAATCAAGGATTCCGCTTTGTTGGGTTCCCTGCAAGTCACCGGGTCCCCGAAGTTTTAAATCAACTTCAGCTATTTCAAAACCGTCAGTGGTTTTGACCATCGTATGAATCCGTTCTCTCCCATCGTTGGTAAGCATATCTTTTGCCATCAAAATACAAAATGATTGATCAGAGCCTCTGCCAACACGTCCCCTCAGCTGGTGCAATTGCGATAAACCAAAGCGTTCGGCATTTTCAATAACCATTACAGAGGCATTCGGAATATCAACTCCTACCTCGATAACGGTTGTAGCCACCATAATCTGTGTTTTTCCTTTTATAAAGCGGCCCATTTCATAATCCTTGTCTTTTGTGCTCATCTTCCCATGTACCATGCTCACGGCATATTCCGGCAAAGGAAAGGCTCGTGTAATGCTTTCGTATCCATCCATCAGGTCTTTTAAATCCAGCTTTTCCGATTCCTGGATTAGCGGATAAACAATATAAGCCTGTCTGCCTTTTTTGATTTGTTTTTTAAGAAAACCAAACACTTTTAAACGGTCTTTGTCGAAATATTGTGCTGTTTTGATTGACTTTCTGCCGGGTGGTAATTCGTCAATAACAGATACATCCAGATCCCCATACAAAGTCATGGCCAATGTTCGGGGTATGGGTGTTGCAGTCATTACCAAAACATGAGGTGGAATAATATTTTTCTTCCACAGCCGTGCTCTTTGGGCAACACCGAACCGATGCTGCTCATCAATTACTACCAGTCCAAGATTTTTAAATATGACTGTATCTTCAATTAAAGCATGTGTGCCGATGAGAATTTGCAGGTTTCCTTCATTCAGATTAGCATGTATCTCTTTTCTATCTTTTGCTTTTGTCGAACCGGTAAACAATCTTGTGTTAATCCCAAGTCCCGATAACATTTTTGTAACTGACTCAAAATGTTGCTTGGCAAGTATTTCTGTTGGAGCCATTAAACACGCCTGAAAATTATTATCCAGCGCAATCAGCATCGACATCAAAGCTACAAGTGTTTTACCGCTTCCAACATCACCCTGCAACAACCTGTTCATTTGTATGCCGGAACCAATATCTGCCCGGATTTCTTTGACAACC
Source organism: Bacteroidales bacterium (assembly GCA_021106665.1). Taxonomy (GTDB): domain Bacteria; phylum Bacteroidota; class Bacteroidia; order Bacteroidales; family JAADJA01; genus JAADJA01. Next base: position 12,247 of record JAIOTR010000167.1, on the reverse strand, counting down.
CTCTTTTGAGCATTGGTCAATTCAAAAGGAAGTTTATGGTGGAAAAAATTATTCAAATAGTCACCAACGACTGGAAATTTATGCCCTCTGATTTTTTCTATTCGAAGGAGTTTTAGCTTCAACAAATTCAATTGAATAAAGAACAATTCCTCAAATATTAACCGGGCTCTTACTTTGTCTAATATTTTTTGGTCTTTTGGATAGTGAATATTCAACAAAGCTTCATCTCTTGGGGTCAATTTTAGTTTATTCAGGATTTGATCCGATAGTGTTTCTTTAATAGCATCTTTAACCTGAGCTATTAACGTTCTGGTTAACTTACTGATTCCTTTGCTGTCCAGCCCCCTGGATTTTAATTTTTCAGTGGAAGGATAAAATGGCTGCAACTTTTCTCCAAGGTCTATTTTCTGTTCAGAAACAGCTTCGATCTCCGGATGAGGGATATTATATTTGCCATTAAACCAGGCCGGTTTTCCAAAAACAACATACTCTTCGTTTGCGGTAAGCTTGTTGATCATCCATTTTACACCTTTAAACCAAACCAGCTCTATCGTTCCTGTATTATCCTGGAATAGGGCAACAAGGCGTTCCGATCTTGGCTTTCCCAATTTTTGAATGGAAATTATTTTCCCGGTAATCTGGATATAAGCAACATCACTTTGGATATCATTGATTTTATAGAATTTACTTCTGTCGATATAGCGGAAAGGAAAATAATTCAGCAGGTGGTCGAAAGTGAAAATATTTAGTTCTTTTTTCAGCACTTCAGCCCGTTTAGGACCAACCCCTTTCAGGTATTCAATTGGTGTATCCAGAATATCAACAGTTTTCATCTGAAAGCAATGGTTTCGACAAAATTATAGAATTAGCAGCAATTCTGGCAAAAAAAAACTCCCCCGTATTGGAGGAGTTTGTACATATATTTTCAAATTTAGAATTCCCAGAGTTCATGCTCAAATTCGAAAAGCTCGTTTTTGATCCTCTCTGCTTCCAGCAGGGCATCCATTCCAGATGCATAATCGGTTATTTCCCTATTGTAAACATTTTCTTCTTTATATACGTAGCTTCCAAACATTCTCTTCCAGAATAATTCATCGTAAGTTCGTTCTTCGGCGCTGTTGCTTCTGTTAAATACAATGGACTGTGCAAATACCGGCCTTGCTTCGGGATAATAAATCCAAAACATTTCTTCCAGACCGAAATAATTTCCATCATCATCGTACAGATTTCTAACCGGGCAAATACCCAAAACCCTCACATCCATAACCGAACGCTGTTTATCAAAGAACCAGTCTTCTTTAAGTTTGATCCGTTGTACTTCAGATGGGTCAAAATCCTCTTTTACGACCTCATATCTTAATATTCTTTGCGGATTATTTGGGTCAACAATGGGTACAGTATCAGTACGGGTGAATTTTTTTTCAATTTCCTGATAGGTTAACGGAACCAGGAATTGGTCATCTTTTGAAGGATCATAAGCGGTTATTGTCCCCTCCCTGATGGCGTCCATTATTACGGTCATAAAATTTTTCCAGCCTTTCTGAGGTGTCTCCGGATAATAAAAAGGATGGTTCATTTTCTGACGAAGATCCATGATCCTCCAAATTCTTTTTTTCCATATTACATCCGCTTCCCTTACCGGATAATATGGGATTGGTTTTTTCTCCTGTAAATGGATTTCATCAAAAACACCATCGCGCGGGCTATCCAGAATCTGAGCTACGGATGTGGAATTGATTCCTATTATCATTCCCGCCAATATTATTATACTTATTGTAGTTTTCATAAAAACCTCCAATTAGTTTATTGTAATATTAATTGATTCAATTTTACGAGGCCCCTCTGGTCCCCTAACTTTTATATCACGAAATACAATCACATCATTCTTTTTTAAAGATTGTATCTGGTTTTTCATTTTATCAGTGTATAATTGGCTTTCAGCTTTTTCAGTAACAAAATATCCACCGCCCTTAGGGATAAACATGGTAAATGATGTCACTTTAAAATCGTATTCAAAATCTACCCATTCAGGCAATTGACATAATAAAAATGGATTTGCCAGCATTTTTCTCATTGAAATTTTTCCGTCATCCGATCCGATTACTTTTGCAATAGGGTCAGGCAGTCTTTTTACCCTGAATAATTGTTCTCCCATAAATTTTCTTCCGCCATTATCATCAGCATAAATCCTTATTGTAGTTTCATATGCTTCAGGTGGAAGATTACTAACGACCCATCCATTCTGATTCCTGTTTAATTTTCCGGCAGAAATTGAGGGCTTTAATTGAGCATCCGCTTTACCTGATGCAGAAATAGATACTGGGTTATCAACTCCCCTGTAAAATACATTCATTTTATCAGCAGAAACCGTTGCCGAAGGTTTGGCAACAATGTATTCGTGTTTAAAATGATAATATTTATGTGCACCCCAAGGTGTTGTTATCCTGATTAAACCTGCGTATTTTTTGGTACCTTCAGAACTTGCCGGCAGAGTATATATTCCTTTACCGTGCTTTGTGTCAATTTTTTTAGCTCTGTCAATTTGATCCAAAAGTAGCGTATCTGCTCCCTCCATAATATAAACATCCGGGTCTTGTTTAGTATCGAAGGCAGCAACAAAAATTTTAGCCGAATATTCATCACCCTGAAAAATGTAATTACTTTTGGGTAATACTTCTCCGCTAATTGTGTCAAATTTAAAATCTTCTTCAGAAATAGAAGAATATAAATAGTTTACAACGTTTGCTTCGGCATTGTAAACTTCAGCTATAAATTTGTTAAGGATAGTAATATCAGCAGCGAGGATGGTATGATAAAAATGATGCATTGCCCAGGATTCTGATTTACCGTCTGCATTTTTATAATCACCATCTGTTTTTAAGCCCAAATCAAAACCTTCTCTGTCTTTTTCACTAATGAGGCTTAATAAGTTATCTTTGAACAAGGTTATGCTATCCAACAGAGCAACAGCTTCGCCTCTTTTCGTATCTGTACCTACGAAAAAATTTGTCGGATCATCAAAATTATCTTTCTTTTTAACCATTGCCAAGTTTATAGTATCCGCCTCTTCTAATGTGATACCTTCAGTTTGGGATATTACCTGAGCTTTCAAGTCATCAAGATAATTTACTAAGTTTGTTGATATATTTTTCGCCTTTTTTGCTTTTTCCCAATATTCCCCTACCTTATTAGGGTTAATGGTATTTTGTTCTTCAAAATCAGCATAGATCTCATTAACCTTAGCGGAAAACTGTTTATTTGTGATTTCCATACTTTCGTTCACGATAAGAAAAGCACTTAAAATTTCTCGAGAAACATTAAGAGCTAATAATGCAGTCAGTACCAGGTACATCATGGCTATCATCTTCTGCCGTGGGGTTTCCTTATATCCAGCCATCTATAATTCTTCTTTTTATTTTTTGATTTTTAGGCTAATTATTCCTGTTAACTATCTGACTTAACATTCATTGCTGATAGCATATTCCCGTAAACGGTGTTTAGGGCAGCTACTTTCTTCGAAAGATTGTCTAACTCTTCGTTATATTTAATTGTTTTATCAGCTGAATCATTCAATTTATTCAGGAATTGGTCTAAAGTATTTTTTAATTTTCCTGAGGTTTCAACCTGATCAGAAGTACTTTGTAATTGATTCTGAAATACATTATTCAGGGCTGTCATGTTTTCCTGATATTTCGATGTATTATCAATCGAACCATTAAGATTAGCAACAAATTTCTCTAACACTTCCTGAAGTTTAGTGGATGAGGCTGTTTGCTCTTTCGAGTTCTGCAATTGCGTTTCGTATACTGCATTTAATGAAGCAAGATTTTGGGAAATTTTATTCAATTGCTCACCGTAATTATTCTCCTTAAAGGATGTAAAATCAAGCGCCTCTGCAGATTTTGAGAGCACTTCAGCAGATTTATTATAATTCCGTGTAAGTTCTTCAGCTGATTGGGTTGCAGCTTTGATACTTTCTGCAAAACCTTCTGTAGCACCCAGATCGTTTTTCAATGATTCAGATGCTTTGGCATAGATATCAGAAAGACTTGAAGCTGAAGTTGAAGCATTTTTCATTGAAGTCAAATATTCTTCAGATACATTAATATCTTTATTTATGGTTTCAGCCTGCTTGTCATAAGAATCTGCCAAAGACCCAACAGATTCTGCTGCACCTTTTACTTTTTCTGTGAACTCATTGGTTGCAATGGTTGCATTTGAAACATCACTTAGCTTGTTTGTATTATCACTCAAACTTCTAAGACCCTGCCCAAGGCTTTCTATCAATTCCGGCCCTATCTTAGCATCCGCAAGCATCCTGTCCAGATCCTCTGTTAAACCTTCTGATTTGATATCACCACTCTCAATTTCGGATGATACTCCGTGGTACATACCTGCAAGTTCAGGATAAATTAAACTCCAATCCGGCTCAACATGAGGCGGTTCAAAAGCTGAAAAGAAGAAAATAATAGCTTCCGTACCTAACCCCAAAATCAGCATAATATCAGCACCCTGATAGTGGTTAATTTTAAATAAGGCTCCCAAAATAACAACTGCTGCGCCAATTCCATACAATTTGGCCATGAAGTTTCTAAATCCTCTACTTTTAACAATATTGCTTAATCCCATGATTAATTTTACAAATTTGATTAATGATTTACACTTTATTTAGTTCGATTTGGTATTATCTTTTATAAATATGCGAGGCTTTTGCAGGATTATCGTCTTTTTGCCTTCCAAGGAAAGTTTCGACACACCTAAATCCAATATATGCTTTTGCAGTATCCTGGTATTCGTATGAACGGGTGGCTACCTGTAAAAAATGACCAACGTCTTTCCATGATCCACCCCTGATAACCTTCCTTTTCAATACGGGAGGATCATTCTCATCAGCATTATATTGGTAATGCGGATTAAGGTCCCAGGTAAAATTATATGAAGATTCATCAAATGCATCGGATGTCCATTCTGCAACATTTCCAGCCATGTCATACAAACCCCAGTCATTGGGCGGATAGTGGGCTACGATTATTGGTGTTGCACCACCGTCATCAGTATAGTTTCCTCTTAATGGCTTGTAATTTCCAAGGAAACAACCCTTGTCATTTCTTGTATAAGGTCCTCCCCATGGGTAAGGATTAAAGTCATGTCCACCTCTTGAAGCCCATTCCCACTCAGCTTCAGTTGGTAAGCGAAAATCGTGGATGCTCGCTTGTCCATTTTTCTGGGCAAGATATGTGTTTTTCAACTGTGTTCTCCATACGCAAAATGCTTTCGCCTGACGCCAGTTTACACCAACTACCGGATAATGATCGTATGCCGGATGCCAGAAATACTTTTGAGTTAAAGGTTCATTAAAAGAGTATGAATAATCGAAAAGCCATACCAGCGTATCGGGATAGACATTGATAAACTCTTTTCTGACATAAACAGATCTGTCTTGTAAACCCTGGGGGCGGTTTGCCAGGGAGGCAGCCTCATGATTCCCATCTTGTGTATGATCTTTCCTGGAAGCTGCTTTTAGATCAACCCAGTAATATTCATAATTAAGTTTTCGGGTGTCAATTTCTTTTTTCCTGAAATATCTTTCATTTTCAGAAAGAAATAACTCTTCAAGCACCTCTTTTTCTTCTTCGCCCTCCCAGTCAATTCTTGTGCTCCAGTTTAAGAAAGGCGGATCGAACATTTCACCTGTTTTCCTGTCCTCCTCAATGAGGTAATCTTCAGGTAAAATGTCACCTAAAAGTACCCGGGCTATTGAATCCCTTACCCAGTTCACAAACTGCCGGTATTCATTGTTTGTAATTTCTGTTTCATCCATGTAGAAAGCAGAAATGGTTACTGTTTTGGGCTGGTGAATTTGCGCATATGCAGCATCTTCATCACCAACACCCATTGTATAACTACCTAATGGAATATAAGCCATTCCATAAGGGGTAGGTTGGAAAAACGGTTTTCTACTCTGCACACCAACAAGCTCACCATTTCCCGAACTGCCACAGCTACCTAAAATTACTAAAGCGGCCAGATATAAAAGAACTTTTTTCATAGTTAAAAGCTGATTTTATTCTTAATAACCTAAGTTTATAACAATTTTTTTACTTTATATTAATGTATAAAGTTTCATTTTTTTATAAGAACCTGGTATTTCTGTAACTTCTTCTACCTTTATCAAGGTTGATTTTAAAGCAATACCCTACCATTACTTCATGACTTCCACTACTGCCAATTGCTGAAGTGGGGATTGTATATGCGTATCCAATTCTAATATCTTTTATGCTAACACCTAACAACACTGACAAAGGATCTAAAACTCTAAAAGTGCTATAACTAACGCCACCCCATACTTTATTATTGTATTTTACAAGTAAAGCCAAATCAAATTCTGTTTTTACAAGGTCAGATTTTACTAACAGCGAAGGTTCTATGACGTATGATGGGTTATTCCGAAATGAAAATTCATAGTTTGCAGTTAGAAAATAGTGCCTTTTGTATTGATACAGAAGTTTGTCGCTTTTAGACTCCAAAATCCTTGTTGATGATATTCCAACATAAAACTTATTAGGTACAAAATATTGTATTCCCAAACCAAAATCAAAAACCATGTCGCTTTCATCTCCGGATTTTTGATCTAAAAGATCATCGGGTTGAGTTGCCGGATGATTCATTATTGTATTCCAATCCATAGTGCTATTCATAAAATCGAACTGTGCACCTATTCCCAGATTGCCCATTCCCAAGTCTACCCTGAAAGCATACATGATTTTAACCCCAATTTCATTTTGAAATCCAAGTTTGTCAGAATAAACATTAAGCCCCACACCTCCATGTAAAATATTTACGGGAGAGTGAACACTGACAGTATAAGTATTTGGAGCGACCTTATTTCCGTCTTCATCACTAAATCCTGCCCATTGTTGGCGCGCAAGCCCTGTTGCACAAATACCTCCAACACTACCAACAAATCCGGGATTATAGTAGATGTTATTAAACATGTTATGGACAAAATGCGGTTCTTGCTGGGCGTGTATCACCGATACCGGAAGCAATAATAAAGCAAGGTAAATTGCCCGTTTAAATATTTTCATTCGAATATTATCCATACTAAAAGGCCGCTAAAATAACAAAAAAAATTAAATCTGAAAATTACAATGCTATAAATTACCTGTAAATACTGAGAATGACGAATTTTTTGCAAAAGACAATCATGTTTTTCAGATTTAAATTCCACAATTATAGTTCTTAAACGTACCAATTGTTAATAACTTACCTTGTTTATTTTTCAAGGTAATTTTAACAGATAACGTTAAAAATTGATTATTAGTCTTTAACAAAAAAATCTAATAAACTCAGCTTCAAAAAGAGTAGACAACTGAATTGTTGAAAAAGTTGCTTTTGTTATTCAATTTGTACTTGACAACAACTTGAATTATGATATTGTTTCAAAAATCTTTTTTCAATGATCTGAATAATTTATTTGCCAGATCAAATAAAAAATTACTTTTGCAGCCTTTTTTTGCTTAGTCAAATGTTATAAAATGTTAGTATTATGTCATTTATAGTTAAAGAGAAGCCTTTTTCTAAAAAGTGGTTTATTGCTTATAGTTTAATAGTGGTTGGCGCTTTTATCATGGCATCAGGGTATGTATTATTCATTACACCTTATAAAATCGTTCCGGGAGGTGTTTATGGGATTTCAATAGTGCTGCACCATATTTTGGGTACACCGGTTGGTTTGGTTGCCATTTGTTTTGATATTCCCCTGACAATCTTAGGTATAAAAATATTAGGACCAAGGTTTGGCGTTAAAACAGTTGTTGGATTTTTATTGACCGCCTTTTTTATGGATGGCCTTACATACCTGTGGGGGGAGCAGCCATTGGTTGAAGATGATGCTTTGTTGTCATCTATATTCGGTGGTGTAATGATAGGTTTGGGCCTGGGTCTTATATTTAAGTCGAAAGCAACATCCGGGGGGTCTGATATTGTAGCGATGATGATTGGTAAATACTCGGGTTTACCATTGGGTCAATTAATGATAGCCGTGGATTCTGTGATTGTCCTGGTTGGCCTCATTGCTTTTCAGGATTGGAAAATACCATTGTACTCACTGATCGTAATTTTTATAACCGGTCGTATTGTTGATATAGTTTTACAGGGCATTAGCTATGATAAAACTTTATTCATTATTACTGAAAAACCGAAGGAGTTGAGGAATAAAATTATTAATGATCTGAATAGAGGAGGTACTTTTATCCAGGGAAAGGGAATGTATAGTGAAAACGATAGAACGATCATTTACACGGTCGTGAACCGGCGTGAGCTTGCTATTTTGCAAGACTATATTCATGATACTGACCCCGATGCCTTTATGACCGTGATCAATGCCAATGAAATTTTAGGGAAGGGTTTTAAATCTTTAAGGGATAAAATATCTGACTAATCCATATTACATAATTGCTTGTTTTTTTCAGTATTGATTAGCTTTGTGGAAAATTTATCAAGATGCAACATTTAAAATACACCTGCCCGAAATGTGGTAATAAAAGTTTTGAAACCGGCCAAATGAGAGCTACCGGTAGTTTTGCTACAAAACTTTTTAATATCCAGAATAGAAAATTTACGAGTGTTACCTGTTCACAATGTAAATATACCGAGTTTTTTGCTGCACCAAGTAACCAGTTAGGCAACATTCTTGATTTCTTTACAAACTAGATTTCAAAAATAGATTGACAAAGGGAGGACGTTCCGTTAATTTACGTGATTATAGTCAATCCATATTCTAATCAATTAAATATTTTTTATTCTACTTTTGCAGCATGGCAAACAACGAGGACAAATTCAAAAAGATCATAGCCCATGCCAAGGAGTATGGGTTTGTTTTTCAATCGAGCGAAATTTATGATGGACTGGCTGCGACCTATGATTACGGCCAGTATGGCGTTGAATTAAAAAATAACATCAAAGATTATTGGTGGAGATCTATGGTACAGCGCCATGAAAATATTGTGGGTTTAGATGCCGCTATTTTCATGCACCCTACTACCTGGAAAGCATCAGGACATGTGGATGCTTTTAACGATCCTATGATTGATAATAAGGATTCGAAAAAGCGTTATCGGGCTGATGTTTTGGTGGAAGATTATATTGTAAAAATTGAGGCCAAGATCCAAAAGGAGGTTACAAAAGCTGCTAAAAGATTTGGCGAAACATTTGATGAAAAGCAATTTTTAACAACCAATCCAAGGGTATTGGAAAATCAAAAGAAAATTGAAGATATCAAAAAACGTCTTTATTCAGCAATGGATGAGGAGCGTTTGGATGATATCAAAACCTTGATAGAAGACCTTGGAATTGTATGTCCAATGTCAGGATCGCGAAACTGGACTGATGTTCGCCAGTTTAATCTTATGTTTTCGACCGAGATGGGTTCTTTAAGCGAAGGTGCTAACAAAATTTATCTCCGTCCTGAAACAGCACAAGGAATCTTTGTGAATTATCTGAATATCCAAAAGACAGGAAGGATGAGAATTCCATTTGGTATCGCGCAGATCGGTAAAGCTTTTCGGAATGAGATTGTAGCTCGTCAATTTATTTTCCGGATGCGTGAGTTCGAACAAATGGAAATGCAGTTTTTTGTCCGCCCTGGTGAGGAACTGAAATGGTTCGAATACTGGAAAGAACAACGGATGCAATGGCATCTGAACATGGGCATACCTGAAACAGAATACCGTTTTCATGAACATGATAAACTCGCCCATTATGCCAATGCTGCTTTTGATATAGAATTTAATTTCCCCATAGGATTCAAAGAACTTGAAGGCATCCATTCAAGGACAGACTTTGACCTTAAATCGCACCAGGAATATTCCGGCAAAAAGATTCAGTATTTCGATGCTGAACTGAATGACAGCTATGTTCCTTTTGTTGTTGAAACCTCCCTCGGTCTCGACAGGACTTTTTTGGCTGTTTTAAGCTATGCCTACAATGAAGAGAAATTAGATGATGGCTCCGAAAGAGTTGTTATGAAAATTCCTCCCTTCCTTGCTCCTATAAAAGCAGCCATATTGCCATTGGTTAAAAAGGATGGTTTACCCGAAAAAGCAATTGAAATATTTAATTCCTTGAAAAACGACTACATGTGTTTTTATGAGGAAAAGGATTCAATTGGCAAACGTTACCGCCGACAGGATGCTATCGGCACACCTTATTGTATTACAGTGGATCATCAGACAACTGAAGATAATACAGTAACCATTCGTGAAAGGGATACAATGAAGCAGGACAGGATTGGTATTGATAAGATTGGAAGTGTAATCAGTCAAAGATTAAAATCGAATATATAATAGTTTCGGAACATCATATAGATTTATGTATTTATTATCGTATTCTTTGTATATATCCAATACCTATTCCAAATACATATGGGAAGCCAACCATCTGGACGCAAAATATATTATTTTTTGTGACATGCGCATAAACACCTAAATCTATATTTAATTTGGGATAAACATCATATTCAATTTTTTCATAGGAGGTATTGCAAGATGTTAGTTTCCTTTGCCACAAAGTTATACCCAATCCTATTCCTGTAAATGGTTGGATCATGCTTTTTCTTAGAATCCTGTACTCAATATTGAAACTTATATCATACATGGTATAATAATCTTTAAGACATACTTCCTCGATACGATTCATTTTCCTGTAATTGACTATATATTTCATATAGACATTACCAGCTGATTCTGGATGTTTTTGAATAAAAAATAACCTTAATGTTCTAAAATCATACATGTCAACCATATCTTTACCATATCCGGCAAGCAATCCAAGATAGATTTTTGAATTTCTGGATTTATATTGTTTGAAATCAGTTTGTTTACAGTTATAATATTTTATAAATTCCTTTTTTATCTCCATTTCTTTCAATTTGCCGGAGGCTTCCATATCTATCAGGCAGTCTTTAAATAAAACATTTAATATCCCTACAAAATCATAGTATCTTGATGATTGTGTTATATAGGGTTCCTCATGTATAGAGTTTTTTTCTTTTAACTCAATAATTGAATTATCGAGAATGGTATAAAATTTTGCTTTATTTTTTTTAGCCAATCGAAAAAGGGATGCATTTCCTTCAATCAAGACTTTAAAAAAACATAAGTCATTCCCGGTTAACCTGGTTTCGAATTTAACTCCAGGTTCAAAATAGAAAGATGTAAGATCTTTTGGATAATAGGTGATAAAATCTTCATCAGTTATTGCTTTAAATTTTACTGACAGCCCGTATTTTTTATCGCTATTCTCCAATATCAAGCCATGAATGGTATCATTTGTTCTGGTAACAACATAGCCTTCATACTTATCCAATACCTTTTGTGCTGATACTTTGGTAGAGACTCCAAATAGGAAAAGAAATACAAGGGTGAAGATAAATTGGTAATAACCTCTCATTTTATATCCGAATAATGTTCTATAAAAATAGATATAAATTCATTAATACTACCATCATATGAAAAATACTTGAAAACATACTATGCTTTGCAAATGTCTCTGTCAATCTTTGTTCAATGTTTTTTTATAATTTCGCCCCCTAAAATTCATCCCGATAGCTTTCGGGATCACAAATCATAAATCATCCGATGGAATACAATCACAGAGAGATAGAAAAAAAGTGGCAGAAATACTGGGCTGATAATAAAACCTATAAATGCGAAATTGATCATAATAAACCTAAATATTATGTGTTGGATATGTTCCCATATCCTTCAGGCGCTGGATTGCATGTAGGCCATCCATTGGGATATATTGCATCTGATATTTATTCAAGGTACAAAAGATTAAAAGGCTTTAATGTTCTTCATCCAATGGGCTATGATGCTTATGGTTTACCTGCTGAACAATATGCCATCCAAACAGGTACACACCCTGCGGTTACAACTGAAAAGAATATTGAACGCTACAGGGAACAAATGGATAAGATTGGGTTTTCTTATGATTGGGACAGGGAGGTCAGGACTTCTGATCCTTTTTACTACAAATGGACGCAATGGACATTTATCCAGCTTTTTAAACATTGGTATAGTAATAAAACCCACAAGGCCGAACCGGTTGATGAACTGGTTAAAATTTTTGAGAAAGAAGGAAATAGTAATATAGATGCAGATTGTTCTCCGGTTGACCCTTTTACTGAAAGTGATTGGAAAAATAAATCGGAAGTTGAACAGCAGCAGATTTTGATGAATTATCG
>JAIOTR010000561.1 GCA_021106665.1 Bacteroidales bacterium | reverse complement strand
ATGACATTAAAAATGCCGGCATCGATGTGAAGATAGCAGAGAAAAGGGTAAAAGAAAACCTTGCTCTCGGTTTACCACAGATTAATGCAAAAGCAAATTATAATTATTATATTGATATTCCAACAACCCTAATGCCTGATTTCTTAACCCCGGCTGTAATGGGAGTCAATGATAATATTTATGGATTAGAGCCTATAGTGGATGTTCCTGAAGGAACTCAATACTTCGAGGCGCAATTTGGAACAAAACATAATGCAACCCTTGGTGCTGAATTATCTCAATTAATTTTCAGTGGCCAGTATATTGTTGGTGTAATGGCATCCAAAGCATATGTCGGCTTAATTGAAGGAAGTCTTCAAAAAAGTGAAATTGAAATTAAGGATGCCATTGCAAGGTCATATTATCCGGTCATTATTTTACAAGAAAATAAGAAGGTTTTCGACAGTACATTGGCCAGTCTCAACAAAATGCTTTATGAAACTGAAGAATATTATAAAAGCGGTTTTTTGGAAGACACGGATGTGGACCAGCTAAAATTATTGATATCAGATATGGAAACCACCATAACAAATATTGATAACCAGCTTGAAATAGCTAACAATATGCTGAAATATCAGATGGGTATTAAAGCAGATGAAGAAATTGAAGCTACTGAAAGTTTAAATGACCTGCTGGCAGAAGTCAATAGAAATTATTTATTGAATACTGCATTTAACTATAGTGACCACATTGATTATAAAATGCTAAAAGACCAGGAAAAAATGGCTGTTCTTCAGCTAAAGCTTAAAAAATCAGAATACTATCCAACATTAATGGGATATTATGCCTATCAGGAGGATGCTATGCGCGACAAATTTAATTTCACAGCATCAGATCAAAATTGGTATACAAGTCAGTTTCTTGGTGTTCAACTTGACATTCCCATATTTAGCAGTGGCAACAGAAAATACAAAGTTCAGCAGGCCAAACTTGAGCTCCAGAAAATAAACATTATGGATGATCAGTTGAAACAAGGCCTTTCGCTCAAAGTCAGGACAGCAAAAGCAAATTTTAACAATGCTTATCTTATATATATGAATAAAAATATGTCCAGAGACAATGCGGAAAAAATTTATCAAAAAACGGAAATCAAGTACAGGGAAGGGTTATCATCAAGTTTAGAATTATCTCAAACCTATAACCAATTTTTAACTGCACAAATTGATTACCTGACTTCCATTCTCGATTTATTGAATAAAAAATCTGAAGTTGAGAAAGAACTTACGAAAGTAAATTACTAATACTGTAAAACCAATCAATGAAAAAGAATAGCTATATTATTTTTCTTTTGTCAGGTTGCTCAATCCTTTTGATGCAATGCTCAACCTCCATAAAGGATACGGACAAAATTGAGCTACAAACCCGGATGGATACCATTAGTTACATTATTGGCCTCGATTATGGAATAGGGATCAGGGAAGAAAAAATTGAAGCCGTTCCAGAGGCTGTATACAAAGGATTAATAGATGGCTTGAATGATAATAGCCTATTGGATGATTCTTTAAAAAACAAAATTGTTGATAATTTTAATGAAGAATTAAAGGCTCGGATAGAAGAAGAAGGAAAGATATTCCTTGAAAAAAACAAGGAAGATGGAAAAGAATTTATGATTGAAAACAAATTAGTAGAAGGGGTGGTGGAATTGCCCAATGGTTTGCAGTATAAAATTTTAAAAGATGGAACAGGATTTAATCCTTCACCGACTGACAGTGTAAATGTACACTATAGGGCTATGTTCATTGACCGAACTGTTTTTGATATGTCATACGACAGAGGACCTGCTGGAATAAGATTAAACGATGTCATTAAAGGACTTTCTGATGGAATACTACTAATGAAAGTAGGTACGATATGCGAATTATATATTCCTCCTGAACTGGCATACGGCGATCTATCATTTGCAAATGTTATCCCGGCTGGATCTACTTTAATATATTCAATTGAGTTAATCGAAATAATAAAAGAATAAACAAAATATTTAACTGATGAAAAAAATCTTATTTGTATTGTTGGTTGGTATTCTAACAGCGTGCAGCAGTAAAGTTGATAATCCTGGCAGCACAGACGAAATTCAAAACCAGATTTCTGAATACAAAAAACAGGTTATTGAACTCAATAAAAAAATTAATGAACTTGAAAAAGATCTGCAAAGCTCTACTGATGAACCTGTTCAAGGTACTCCGGTAGCCATTAAAGAACTAGCCTTTGAAGAATTCAATCATTATATCGAAGTAAATGGAGTAGTTGAAGCCATTAATGCTGCTTATATAAGCCCTGAGATCAATGGCCAGGTTAAACAAATTTATGTTAAAGAAGGTCAGCACGTCAAAAAAGGTCAGCTTCTACTTAAAATAAATAGTAGCATTACAGAAAGTTCAATAAAGGAAGTTGAAACTTCTCTTGAACTTGCAAATACTGTTTATGAAAAACAAACCCAACTGTGGGAAAAGAACATCGGTTCGGAATTAGATTATCTACAGGCTAAAAATAATAAGGAAGCGCTTGAAAGCAGGCTTGAAACGCTACAGGCTCAGAATGATATGGCCATGATAAAAGCTCCGATAGATGGAATTATTGATGAAGTATTGGTAAAAGAAGGAGAACTTGCCATACCCGGAATGCAAATGATCCAACTTGTGAACTTAAACGATTTGTTTGTAAATGCCGATGTATCTGAAGCCTATATTACCAAAGTAAGAAAGGGAGAAATGGTAGTACTTGAATTTCCATCATACCCTGATATAGTTATGGAAGTTCCGGTTCATCGCACCGGGAATGTAGTTAAATCGGCCAACAGGACATTTAAAGTGCAATTAAAAATAAAAAATATTAACGATCAGATTAAACCCAATGTGCTGGCCCGCATAAAGATCAATGATTATACTTCGGAAAATGCATTACTGGTGACATCCATCATTGTTAAGCAAGACCTGAAGGGATCGTATGTATTTGTTGCCAATGGTGATAATACAGCCAAAAAAGTATACATCGAAACAGGCATGTCCTATATGGATTTAACTATGGTTACAACAGGTTTATCGGTAGGCGACAGGGTGATAGTAAACGGTTACAACCAGGTTTCGAATGGGAGTAAATTAGAAATAGTTGATTAAAATACGATTGATGATATTATTCACTCCCGTGTATTTAAAAAACCATAAATTTTGATAAATAATTATTAATGGAAAAACAATTCAATAGTGAAGATAAGGTAAGTCGTGAATTTAAACTTACCACATTTGCATTAAAAAATAAAAATACAATCTTCCTTTTACTCGTTCTATTATTGGTATTTGGATTTTACAGCTATCGCTCATTACCCAAGGAATTGTTTCCTGATATTTATATTCCAATGGTCATGGTTCAAACCATGTATTACGGTAATCCACCCATTGATATTGAAAACCTGATAACCAGGCCAATTGAAAAAGAGCTGGAATCGATCCGGGGAGTAAAAGAGATCACATCCAATTCATTACAAGATGCATCGATCATTTTTGTGGAATTTAATACGGGTGTTGAAATAAATCAAGCGCTACAGGAAGTTCGAGATGCGGTAGACAAAGCGAAAAGGGAATTACCAAACGATTTGCTTGATGACCCAATGATTTCCGATATCGATTTTTCAGAATTTCCCATCATCAATATTAACCTGTCAGGTGAGTATAGTGTAAATGAATTAAAATATTATGCCGAATACCTGGAAGACGAGATCGAAAGTGTATTTGAAATTTCCAAAGTTGAAATTTCCGGGTTGAATAAAAGAGAAGTACAGATAAATGTTGACCCGCTCAAACTGGAGTCATTTGAATTGAGTTTTGATGATATTGAAAATGCCATTGCCGCTGAAAATATTTCCATGTCCGGAGGTGATATCAGGGTGAATGGTTCGCGAAGAACACTGCGGGTTATCGGGGAGTTTAAGAATGTGAAGGAAATGGAGAATATTGTGGTTAAAAATGAAAACCAGGATATTGTATACTTACGGGATCTATCTGAAGTTATTTATGGTTTTGCAGATCCTGAAAGCTATGCTCGTCTGAATAAACAAAATGTGGTTACACTCCAGGTGGTGAAGAAAGGTGGTGAAAACCTGTTGATCGCTACCAAAAAAATATTCGATATTTTGGATCATGCACAGGAAGTAGAAGCTTTGCCTGCAGACCTGAATATAACCATTACCAACGATCAGTCGGATATGATCAAAAAGCAATTGAGCAACCTCGAAAACAGCATTATAATGGGTGTGATATTTGTTTTATTGGTGCTCTACTTTTTCCTTGGAATTCGCAACGCTTTATTCGTTGGACTGGCCATACCTACATCCATGTTCATGTCATTCATGATATTAGGCTTAATGGACTACCGCATCAATATGATCGTATTGTTTTCGATGATACTTGCCCTTGGAATGCTGGTGGATAATGCGATTGTTGTAGTAGAAAATATTTACCGCTTTGTCGACCGGGGCTATTCAAAATTTGAAGCCGCAAAAAAAGCGGTTGGAGAAATTGCCATGCCAATCATTTCTTCTACAGCTACGACCTTGGCTGCCTTTTTCCCACTTATTTTTTGGGATAGTATGATGGGCGAGTTTATGAAATTCCTGCCGATAACATTAATTATTGTGCTAACCTCATCATTGTTCGTCGCTTTGGTAATCATACCGGTCGTATCCTCAACATTCATCAAATTCGGAGATCAAAATCCTGCCCCCATAAAAAAGCGCTCCCTTACAGTGGCAGGAATTATGGCAGGAATAGCGATTCTTTGTTACCTGGGAGGATATTTTATAGTTGCCAATTTATTAATGATATTTGCCATTATAGGTATCCTGAATCTTTTAATTCTTTACAGAATTTCCAAATGGTTTCAGGAAATATTCCTGGTTTGGCTGGAGAATACTTATTTGAAGATACTTCAATTTGTTTTAAAAAAGAGAAACCCGCAATTATTTGTTCTTGGTACTTTTTTATTGCTCATTGTTACTTTTATATTTTATTTTGCAAGAGATCCCAAGGTAGAATTTTTTCCTTCAGCCGATCCCGATTATATCAATATAATTGCCGAGCTTCCAATCGGAACTGATATCGATGCAACAGATGAAGTCATGAAAAAAATAGAAGATGATATATATAACATTATCGGGGAAAACCGCAATTTGTTAAAATCTGTTGTAACCATAGTTGGAAAGGGTGCCGTAGGAGAAAATGAAGGATTCTCAGGAAAATCAGGTGGTCCCAACAGGGGGTTGACTACCATATCATTTATCGATTACGAATTTCGTTCAGGAGTCAGTACAGCAATATTTCTTACAACCCTGGCTGATGGATTGGT
>JAIOTR010000256.1 GCA_021106665.1 Bacteroidales bacterium | reverse complement strand
TGCAAAAGCCCAATGGGAATTGATAGAATTCCAAACATGATAAATCCTGAAAATGTCATGAGTTGCGCCTGGAAATTATTTACATCAAATGATTCTTTGACCAGGCTAACAAGAGGCCCAACAACATCGCCAAATCCCATGCACAGAAATGCAAGGAAAATTGGCGTTGTTTTAAAATAATTTATTGATTGATTTTTATGATTCATCTTTATTATGATTTTTCTGATCTACTATCTTTTTTATAAAAATTATTCTCCATGGTGATTTTACTTCCGCCTCGATTTTAATTAAAGGATCAGCATTCTTTCTATTCAGTAAACATTTAAATCTTGTTTTATCATTTGATACACTTTTTAACTTCATCTTGGGATATCCAACTTCTATTGTCTCATCAATAATTACTGAAAATCTTTTATCAGCAATGAAAGTAACCGGAAGGTCAGATGTGTCTTGTGCTAATGTCCAGTTAAAAATATTGACATTCAAATTAAACTGAGTTTCTTCCGATAAAATAGAAGAAACTTTTTCTGTTCCTTCACCTTTAAAAATGTACCTGAAAGCAATACCTTTATTGTAAGACCTGAGTACCAGATCAAATCCAAGCTTAGGATTATTAACCTTCTCAAAACCAATGGTCATTTCATTATAATCGCCTTTTATTGTAATTGTATCCATATCAGGTTCGTTTTCCCTATATTTTTCTGACTTCGATTTGGTGTTTGTTATCATTAGGTTATCAGTCAGTGAAATATTATCAGACAAGGTAAATCCCAACAGCGACCAATCGATTATTATTTCATTTCTGTAATAAACCAGATAATAGGGTTCGCCCTTATTATGATTAAAATAAATATGTATCCTTGAATCAGGGGAGGGGAGGTAGGCTTCGTAACTGTCCTTTGACTTGCTGCAAGAGCATAGTAGAAAGATTACAGTGAATAGGCAAAGATTTAACGTCCTGATCATTTTGAACTTTAAAGATTCAGGATGCTAAAATAAGCATGTAAAAGGATAGAATGAATAAAAATTTTCATTTAAGAAAATTGATCCAGTAATATTAAGTTAATCTTTGTCGATCACTTCTGCTATTTTGTCAAGAAATTGTTGCCTTTTGAAGGGTTTTGAAATATAGTCATCCATTCCGGCCTCAAGGCAAAGGTCCCTGTCTGATTTCATAGCATATGCAGTAAGGGCTATAATTGGAGTATGTGTCCCTTTTTCAACTTCGAATTCACGTATTAATTTGGTGGCTTCATAACCATTCATGACCGGCATTTGAACATCCATCAATACTAAATCAAATTTATCTTTTTTAAATTGTTCAACAGCCTGATCACCATCATCTACGACAGTAATATCCCAATCTTTTGATTTTGTTATAGCTTTTATTAAAAATTGGTTTGCTTCGTTATCCTCTGCCAATAAAATTTTAACAGTTTTGTTTTTTTCTTCCCTTAGTTCCATGGGTTTACTGATTACCTCTTTATTTTTTTGATCTGTTTTTGTTTTGGTTTTGAATGGTAAATTAATAATAAATCTGCTGCCTTTACCGGGTTCACTTTCTACATTTATCGTTCCACTCAGCAAATCTAATAATTTTTTTGATATGGTAAGTCCAAGTCCTGTTCCTTTAATTTGTTTGGTTAAATAGTATTCAAGCTGTTTGAACTCATCAAATATTGTCTCAATCTGATCACTGTTAATCCCAATTCCAGTGTCTTCAACTATCAAGTTTACCTGTACTTTACTATCTGTTAATTTAGATTCAGCTATAACGATAATTGATCCTTCATCAGTAAATTTAATGGCATTGTCAATCACATTGATCAATATTTGCCTGAACTTGAAATAATCACCAAATAAATTATTTTCAGTTATTCCATCTAAATTTACAATTACCTGCAGTTCTTTAGATTTATATGCTTGATCAAAAAAGCTGACTGTTTCATTGATAAGTTCCCTCAGTTTAAAATTATCTTCATGGAGTTTGATTTTACCTGACTCAATTCGTGAATAGTCAAAAATATCGTTGATTATTTGTAGTAATTGATTACCCGAATCCTCTATCATTTGAAGCATCCTGGCTTTTTTGGGATCCGATTCCTGTGTCAATAACATTTCAGAAAATCCCATTATCCCATTCAGCGGTGTCCTGATTTCATGGCTCATATTTGCAAGGAATTGGCTTTTAACCATATTGGCTTTCTTTGCTTCACCAATAGCTTTTATCAGATTCTGTTCAACATCCGATCTTTTTTGTTCAAGGGAGAGTCCTTTAGCCAGCGTATTAATTATTTTTAGTTCCGTTTGGGTGTATTGTTTAGATTTTTCACTAAACACACATAAGGAACCAATAGTTTCATCATCAACAATAACCGGAACTCCAAGATAGGATTTTAAACCACTCTCTTTTAATTTGGGATCGGGATGAAAATATTCTGACTCAAGGAGATTTTCAATTGCTACCGGTTTGTTTTTACCTTTTATTGTGGTTTCATAACATATATGGCCTTCAGGATCTCCGTTTACTAATATTTCCGCAGGAGCGTTATATTCAGAAAGGGTTACCAACAAATTATTTTCATAATCTATTCGGTTATACAACGCACATGTCCCATTAATAATTTCACATGTCTTTTTAACATAAATTTGAATGTTTTGTGCCGGATCAATACCAACCTCCAGAAATAAACTGTTTAATGCTGCAATTTGGATTTCAGCAATTTTCTTTTCAGTAATATTTTCAACGGTTCCCTCATAAAATAAATTTTTACCGTCTTTATCATTAACTGTCCTGGCACTTTCCCTGATGAATATGGTATTGCCATCTTTTGTAATCCATGAGGATTCATATCCTATGATTTCCCCCTTCTTTTCCAGTAATTTTTTAAATTCTGACCTGGGATTAGCCGGATCAAATCCTTCCTTTTCGAGGTTCCTTTTCGAAAGCTCTTCAAAAGATTCATATCCAAGAAGATTTATAAGAGATTTATTTGCCAATAAAATTTCACCGGTAGAACTGGTTCGATATAAACCTATTGTTGAGTTTTCATACAGGCTTTTAAATTTTTTTTCATTTAGTCGATGTTCCTCTTCAATATTTTTTCGATTAGTGCTTTCACTCAATAATATAGTAAGACTATCCTCTTCCGGCACATTGATAAACACATCGTACCACTTATTTATAGATTCCAGAAATATCTCACTCTGATATCTCTTTCTGTTTTTTATATAAGACTTATATGTTTTAAACCTTTCAGACATTTTTTCATTAAATTCAGGAAAAATATCAGACAATTTTTTTCCTATTAAATCATTTCTGCTATGCCCGGCAATCTTTTCAAATAATTCATTTACTTCATTAATGATCAAATTATATGGATCTCCTTGTTCATTAAATTCAATTTCGAATTTTGCAAATGCAAGGGGTATGCTCTGTATCAGTTGATGAGAGACCTTATTTTTTTGCCCGAATATATCCATTGAATTGATTTGAATTGTCAAGTTTTAGCTAAGTAGTATTTATTAACTCCATTAGCCAGGAAATTTCATTTTAGCAAAATTAATCTTTTTTAAGACGCAGAAAGAAGACTACAGGTTTTGTAAATACCTGCTTGATTTGAAATCATATTTCCTTAACAAGGAAAATAGAGACAGTTTCAGATTACAAGAGAAAACTTATATCCGACCCTGGTGCAAATTCTTTCGGATCATGCCCATATTTAAATAAACGCATAGGCTTTCCACCCTTGAGTTCAATTTTATCATCTTCCACCGAAAATAGGGTTCCCTCTCTCAATCCGGCAACATAAATATTATTATTAATTACCATAAACTCCTCCAGTCTCTGCTCTCTTGTTTCTCCTCCATGGCCTTCAATTGTTGCGTCAAGGTAATGGGGATTGATTTGAAAATGGATCAGATTAAGACAATTCATACTTTCCGGTTCAATGATAGGCATATCATTGGTTGTGCGCATGGTTGGGCAAGCGACGTTAGCCCCAGCGCTCCATCCCATAAATGCTACACCATTTTCAACAGCCTCTTTAATTACTTTCATTAGCTTTAGTTCATGCAACATATAAACAAGATGGAATGTATTACCACCACCAACAGCAATGGCCAATGCATCCTTAACAGATTGAGCGGGATCATTTTCCCTGTGGATGGAATATATTTCACATCCGAATTCACCAAAAACATCGTTTACCCTTTCTTCATAAGCATCATATGAATCTTCTATTCCGTTTTCTGATAGGGCGACCCCGGCATATGGGACAAATAATACTCTCTTAATGCCTGTTCTTTCAAGGAACTCTTTTATATATTGTCTTGGCCATTCAAGGTAATCTTCCCCGTAATTTGTAGAATTACTGATCAATAGCAACCTCTTTTTCATAGTCATAGTATAATATTATTAAAAATTATCTGTTAACGAATTAGTCGCTAATATACAAATTCTTTATTAATGTGGGATTTTCTTTAAAAGGAAATTTTTATTCAGCCAATAAAATTACCAGCTTTTTTTATAAGCTTTCCTGAAGTGCTTATAATAGGTTTTACCTTCTGTGTACTTTTCAGCCGTGATTTTCGGATCGTTTATATTTGGATTTTGCTTATCGGCCAAAGCCATTTGATTGGCAAGTTTTTGCTGGATCGTTTTCGTTTCTTTGTCAGAAAAATTATTACTTTCAAGCATTCCAAGCAACTTAAACGCAATTTCAAATTCTTCTTCGCTTTTAAAATATTCTACCGAAGATTCTAACATGGCCAGGTTTTTCTTTGCCGAAAATAAATAATGCAATGGGAGAGGCTCAATGCGTTGACGGATTACTTCATATTTGCTTGAAAGTTCTTCCATTTGTTGATGGACTTCAATAAATTTCTGGTGATCTTTGGTAGAAAGCGCATCCTGGGCAATTCGTGCCAGTTTCTGATAATCGGCTGCCGGACTGTACATATTTCTCAATTCAACAACAAGATCCTTATCAAATTCACAGTAATAATTTTTATATACCATATCATCAGTTTGATCGAGGATAGCGATGGCGCTTATAAAGTCACCCTGGTTGACTGTATTATTAAAATAATCAATAGCGTTATCAAATTCATGATTTGCAAAATCGCAGTGTTTGTTGAAAATACTGTTGTTTAATAATACAAGGCTCTCCTGCAACTGAGTTTCAAAAAGCAATCCATATTCTACCTGTAAATTCAGGCACCTATTATAAATTACCCTGGCCTCATCCAACTCACTCTTTTTTACTTTCACTTCACCCAAACTGCAAAGATCAACCAATACCGGCGCTGCAGCTTCGGCAAATAAATACGGGAGTTCGTCGCTAAGTTCAAAATTATAATCTTCTTCTAAATAAAATGCTTCTAAAAAATATTGATATGCCTGAGAATAATTTCCACTGGTTAAATAATTCTTTCCCTTTGAAATAAGATTTTGGTAAGTATAAAAGTTGATCGTTGAAAAAATGCTATCATAACGCTGCATGGTAAGCATTCTTGAATCATACTTTTTAGCCAGATTTGAAGCTCTATCCATGTATAATTTTGCAATAGCAATTTTTCCACTTAGCAGATTTTCATTTGCAATCGTTATCAGGCTTAAATATAAACCAATGCGAGCTTCAATCAACCCATGTTTAATTTCATAATCAAAGTTAAACTGACCAATCTTATGACAAATATTTTGAGCCTGGTTAAAACAATAAATAGCATCGTCAAACTCATCTTCTTCAATTGACCTGTATCCCTTACTGATATATAGAGTCGCCAATTTTGATGAGATTTTCTTAATGTATTCATCGGTAATAATAGAAGCGCTGTTTTCTTTCTGGAATGATTGGGCTTTTACAATATAATTCTCTGCCAGTTCATAATTACCAACATCTATGGCCCTATCAATTAAGTGCAGATAGGAATCATATATACCATAATTGGCTTTAGAAATAAGTATGCTGAGTTCGAGTGGAATACTGCTTTTATTGGTTGTTTTGTGGAAACTCTGGGCATTTAATAATAATCCTTTGGCTAAATAGAATTGCTCAGTACTGATAAACTCAGAAGATTTTGATAAAAATGCCTTAAAAACTTCGTCCTTAAAGGAATCCAATATTTGATGGATATCATAGCAATAACCGGTATTTGCTAAAATTTTACGCAATCCCTTTTCATAACTATTTATTGTCGAGATGACATAATTAATTTTTCCAAGTTGATAAAAATATGATGATTGTGAGTGGGTTACTTCTTGTGATAAAGAAAGGTAATTAGCAATTTCATTAACATAAAATACAGCACATTCAGGCATACTTTCTTTTATTTCAAGATAATCATAGGAGTTTAAAAGTATATCGAAGTGAGCACTAAACCTTGCTACCTGGTTTTCGAGTTTGAAAAGCTTATCGTAAAATCCTGAATTGTCATTATTCTCGAGATCCAGAACATGTGAAAATTTATTATTTTGTGCAATAAGATATATTCTTTCAAGATCCTGCAATTTTAGAAATGTTTCAATAATTGTGGAGGACTCTAACTTTATCATTGAAAATTCTTCAAGAGCATAATCCATAGCAGATATGGAAGCATAATAATTATCGATATGATTGATTCGTGCAAAAAATGTCTCTTTATCATCATTGTCTGAGTAGAAATGAATATCTTCAAGTTTGAGAGAAAAAGTTTTATCCTCATTTAAGGACTCAAATGTGAATTCCGATAAAAACTTATTATCATTAAGAGAGATATTCTCAAAATTCCGTATTTCAACAAAATTGCCACTGTCAATTACAACCACCTTGAAGTCTGCTTTTTCAGGCAATAGTATGTCAGAAATATCAAAATTTTTGTAATAGATATCGCCTGTACACTTTTCGCCAACCAGTATGGCACTGACTGTAAATGTGTTTGGCGCTGTTTGTTGAATGCTTTTGTGAATTGAATAATGAAATGTAAAACTTGTATTATACAGGCTTGAAAAATTGTACTTGGCAATTTCTTTAATAAAGAAATTATTTATAGAATTATCGGTATGATTAGGCGATTTATATGCAAATACAAAGGAATTATTCTCAACACGCTCATAAACAACATCATTTGCACCAGTGGCGGCTGCAAGCACCAAACATGCAAAAAAAGTGATTATATTTCTTATGATTAACCTCACCATGTTTATTTAAAATCCCAACGTTGGTAAAAATATCTTTTTAACTACAAAACTAACAGTTAATTATAATATCTTGTAAACAATAAGATTTTAATATTTGTTTATACGATTTCCTTGATTTTTGTTGCAATTTAGGAACAAAAATTCAATTTGCAAAAAAATCTTTATAAAAAACTAATGATCCTCAATACCCATTATTGTATTTATGGCCAATAAAAACCTCTTGTGTTTTAATTAATTAAGGGATTAACCTTTAAATATTTATTAGCACTAAATATTAACTGAATTCAGAATATCAACCATAATGATTGAAATAGTGTTACTCCATTGATCCGTAGGACTGTGATATTGGTTATTTATCTCACTTTGTGCTATTACAACCAAATTCAGAGTGGGGAAAATAAAAATGAACTGACCGCCATAACCGTTAGCAAAATAATACTCACTTTTTTCGTTTTCCCCAATCCACCACAAATATCCATATTCACTTGCATAAGGTGAGCTGTTATAAGTATTAATATATAATGAAGTTGATTCAACAACCCATTCGTTTGATAATACTTGAACTCCATTGTAATTTCCGTTATTTAAAAACAGAATTCCAAGATTAAGCATATCTTTAGCTGTAAGGTTTAAAGTTATACCTCCGAAACTATTCCCATGAATATCTGCACTCCACGACCTTTCTCCTATTATCCCAATTTGGCTGAAAAGAAATTCTTCCGCAAAAGATTTTAAATTATATCCTGTAGCTTTTGTGAAAATCGCTGACAATATCTGACATCCCGGAGTTGTATATGTAAAATATTCTCCCGGAAGATGGATAACAGGTATCTGAAGTGCATAGCTTAAATGGTCTTCGGCGTTTGCCCAGTTATTGTAATTTTCATAATCCATCAGTTCTTCCCAATCAAAACCACCGGTCATAGTGAGTAAATTTTGAATGGTGATCTGTGCAATACTTGTATCTGTTTGAGTAATATATTCCGATAAATAATCTCCTACGGTTGCATTCAAATCTTCTATATATCCACCATCATAGGCTAATCCAAAAAGAATACCGGTTACACTTTTTGTTCCCGATCTAACTGGATGTACCATTTCACTATTGTTATCATTAAAATATTTTTCAACAATTATATCATCATTCCGGTAGACTATTATACTTAAAATCCCTTTGTCTATTTCTGCTTTCCTTATCGCTTGATAAAGAGCCTGGTCATTAATATTATTTGTAGCGGCATGAGGATAATGAACAACCGGATCATCTTTTGTACATCCTAAAAAAAGAATTATAAAAATGAGGAGGTAATATATGATTGATTGTTTTAAAAACACGAGATTATTATTTGCAACAAATATAAATAACGCCAAATCTATTTAAATAATATTTACTGGACTTTCCTCAAAAAATAACCTAATCACATCTAAACTTCATTTACTAAATTTCATGGCTTAAATTCTCTTGAGTTTGCTCCCTCTTGGCTTTTGGTTGGTTCCTGTTTTTGAGGCTTAGAGCGGATTCGGACCGCCAACTTATTTATGGTTCCAGGTCCCTCTTTAAGCAGGATCTCTGCTTAGGGGCTAAGCCGTATGGTTTATTCTATCTTCATTGGTAAAAGTAATATCTCAAAAGCGATAAAACATAGCAGAAATCCACTATAAAAAAATATGGCAGAAACCACTATTGAAAACATTTGTTGATATGTTGGAAAAAAAGGTTCCCCACAGAATGCAGGGAACCCCAAACCCAAAAGAATCGAATTATGAAAAAATCTTAATTTCTTTTCAAATGCAAATATATAAATAATTAATTACAGTCTTATTATATTCCTCGATTGTATTCCTTCATTGGTTTTTAATACACAGAAATATATCCCCGGCAACAACCCACTCCCATCATAAGTAATTTCAACAAAGCCGTAGTTGTTTTCTGGCACTATGGTTTCAACAACCTGCCCATTCATGTTTTGGATTTCAATGGTAGTGGATTTATTTTGCGGTAAATTATATGAAATCTGTGTAGTTATATTAAATGGATTTGGAGAAATAGTAAAGTCATTAATAGGATTTATTTCATCAACAGATAAACCGCAGGCTTCTTTTACTTCTTGTTCGCTGTTGCATCCTGGGGCATTATCATCGATTATTACTGTTCCAACTGGTGCGGAAAGGTAATTGCAGATGCTCTGAACATCGCAATCGCTCAAGAGGATGTTATTAAAGATAATCAGGATTTCAATCGATCCATGATTAATATTTACAAGTCCTGAAAGACTGGTCAGGGAATTGTTGTCAACTATATTAATGCCTTCTCCGATAGAATTCACCCCCTCCAATCCAGTCAGGCTGGTCAAGTTCAAAAACAATAATTTTATAATGAAGTCTTAAATAATCTCTGATTTATTTTTATACAATTTTATTTCCTATTTGTTTCTGAGAATTCAAATAGAATAACTTAACATCTTAATATTGTGAACCTTAGAGGATTGAAGTCGAACCAGTTTGTAGAAGATTTGAAGAGGCTTTCGCTCTCAATCACTTCATTTACAATAGATTCGGCATAATATAGTCAGTTGAAAAATGGTTCGAACTTTTTACATTTAACTAATGTTATATCCATTTTGCTTATATTTACGGCAAGATTTACACTTTAGCTTTTTAACAAAATAGTTCGAATATATTTGACGGCAAATATTTTATTCATGTTTTATATTTTTTT
>JAIOTR010000297.1 GCA_021106665.1 Bacteroidales bacterium | reverse complement strand
GTCGAAGTAAAAGTATCACCAAAATCCCATAAATAACTCAATGTACCACTGGTAACTGTTGATTGGTTTTGAAATATAAAATGCTCGCATATATTAATATAGCTGAATGCTGCTGTAGGGTAATAGAAACTAACAACCTGCGAAACTGTATCTTCACAACCAGACTCATGCGTTACAGTCAGTAAAACTGTATATTCGCCTTCAGCTGGATATGTGTATATCGGATTCTGATCAGTTGAAGTATTACTATCACCAAAATCCCATAACCAATCGGTTATATTTCCAGTTGATGCAGTGGATTGGTCAAGGAATTCAAAATAATCACATATTTGAATATAACCAAATTCTGCTATCGGGTCAATATAAATAATTTCTGAAGTCTGATCTGTGGTTATTAAATCCTCCAAAGTAACAGTGAGAGTAACTGTATAATCTCCGGGGGTTAAATAAGTATACAACGGATCAGGGTCGGTGGATGATCCAAAACCATCACCAAAATCCCAATCCCATTGTACAATGGTTCCTCCGACAGGAATTGAATTATCAAAAAATTTAAACTCTTTACAAGTTTGATTCCATGAAAAATCTGCAGTAACTGATTGTGTAAATACCTGTAAATTAAATACAACAAAAGCCAGTAATAAAAAAGCTGTATTATAAAACTTCGACATGTCGTTTTTAC
This sequence comes from Bacteroidales bacterium, assembly GCA_021106665.1. GTDB lineage: Bacteria > Bacteroidota > Bacteroidia > Bacteroidales > JAADJA01 > JAADJA01. The sequence goes on along the minus strand of JAIOTR010000297.1, from coordinate 4,776 downwards.
CTTCCCTCATTTCGATTTGCTATGTTGGTAATTACTAATTATGTGTATACGGTAATCAGTCGAATTTGTTATACTTTCGTTCAATTATTTTGTTTTTATTCAATCCCTTGCTACTGCTTGTTTTTATGATAATTTTCAAGAAATGGGATAAGTTGTTCGGTTTTTAATCGTTTCGCAATTATTTTCTTCTTTTGATCCATTAAAAAAAGTGTTGGTGTTGTCCTGATATCATACAGTTGATGATAATCAGGTGTTATGCTTCGGGTACCGTTGACATTTATCCATTTCAGATCATTATCAATAATGAATTTTTTCCATTTCACAAGAGAAGTATCTGTATTAACAGCAAACACGTGCAGCCCAAGATCATTATTTTCATACCAGGCATTGAGTTCATTTATTTCTTTTTTGCAGTGATTGCAATCAATCTCATAAAATAACAGCACAGTGTAATCAGCCGGCGAATAATGTAATGACAGAAAAGAGTAATTGGTATCTATAAGAATGAGGTCAGGGGCTGTTCCACCAATCAATATGGGTCTTAACGCATCGGCACGTTTTGATAAACTTGCTACCACAGTTGAATCAGACCAGTAGGCTTCACCGGTAGTATAGTATGTATCCACCATATGAACAAAGATTTCATCAAAGCCCATGATCTTCGAAGTTTCAAATTTATAAGTCAGGAACCAAACCGAATATTTAAAAACTTCCTTGTTCTCCCTGGTCTTATTTATGTATATATCAGCTTCTTTAATAATTGTATCGGGATGTTGGTAAAGAATATTTGCAAAATACCTTTCCAGCCGTTTATGAAAAAGAGGTGTCCGTAATAAACGATCATCTGTTAAATCATAATTATCCCAAAAATGTTGTTTATAATACTGGTATTTATAAACCGAATCTTCCCTTCCATTTTCAAGGATAGGAATATCAATAACTTCTGGCTCTTGCATTGCTTTTAATACAATAGAAACAAAACTCCCGGGATTTTCAGAAATAACTTTTTGTTGGTATGCCTCTAACGATGTATTTATTTCATCAATCTGTTTATCGATACTTTTCAGAGAATCAGGCAGTAAGATTTGAGATTTTGATTTCTTCAATGATTCTATTTCCATTCGCTTAACCATGTTGTTTTTGATGAACTCAAAAAACAATTTGTTATCACGTGAATTCTCAAATTTCATTTTTCCATTGATGTCAGTAACTTCGGTCGAAACAGAAAATTTTTGCTCCTTGTCGATAATAAATTCAAAGTATTTATTATTGCTCTGGCCTGCAACAATATATATACCGCCCGGAAGTATTGTATCTCCTTCAAAAGTAAATTTCCCTTTAGAATCCACAATTGCAGTATCAGTGAGATAGGTTTTATCACCATAATAATTAGCGAGGTAGCAAACCGTATCCTGTATTCCTATAATCTGGATTTTAATTTTGTATCCATCTGCCCTGACATTAGAGTAAAGAAGAGATAATAAAATCACTGCTAACCAAACAAGGCTTTTAATACCAATAAATTGAATTTTACTCTTTTTTGTTTTCATTTATAAAAATTATAACAACAAAATTATAGATAATCCCCTGCTGAAATTGAATAAAATAACGAATGTATTAAGAATTGATTGTTGAAAAACCTCGTATGTCAATCCACACTCTTCGAGAAACTGCTAATGACATCGTATCCCAAATGCCTGCCTTTGGAATCTTTGTTTTAGTGCCCGCCTAACCAAGTCGGGCAGGTCTTAGTGGCTAATATTTGGAAATTTTTCTTGCCACTTCTAAAGGAATGCCTATGGCAAAAGTCTCTAAGGTACTAAGAAATCACTAAGAAATACCTACTGAATTTTAGTTGCTTATTCACATATACAGAATAAGACTACTTTTGCAAAAAATTTATTCCGATAGGTTCCGGGCAGAATTCCAGGGTTATGTTTTGGACTTTTCACAACTAAATAATTTAACATGACAACATTTGAAGAACTGGGATTAAAGCCTGAGTTATTAAAAATTATTGATGAACTGGGATTTGTTAATCCCACTCCCATACAGGATAAGATCATTCCTGTAATACTTGATTCCAGGAAGGATTTGATTGGCCTTGCCCAAACAGGAACTGGAAAAACCGCAGCTTTTGGATTACCTATCATTCAGCAATCTGATAACACTTCAAGGGAGGTACAATCTCTGGTATTATGCCCCACCCGTGAATTATGTATGCAGGTGGCCAACGACTTGAAAACATACAGCAAGTATGTGAAACAATTCAATGTATTATCAGTTTATGGTGGCGCCAGTATTGAACCTCAAATTAAAGCCATTAAAAGAGGATGTCAGATTGTGGTTGGCACACCCGGCAGAACTCTGGACCTGATCAAGAGAAAAGTATTAAAAATTAAAAATATCCGCTGGCTTGTTCTGGATGAAGCCGATGAAATGCTGAATATGGGATTTAAGGATGAATTGGATGCCATATTGGAACAAACTCCCAAAGAAAAAGAAACTTTACTATTTTCTGCTACCATGCCCAAAGAGATCAGGCAAATTGCGGAAAAATACATGAATGAGCCTGAAGAAATTTTAGCTGGAAAGAAAAACATAGGAGCCGAAAATGTACGGCACGAATTCTATAGCGTACAGGCCAAAGACCGGTACGAAGTCCTAAAACGGATTGCTGATATTAATCCGAAAATTTACAGTATTGTTTTTTGTCGTACCCGCAGGGAAACCAAAGAAGTAGCAGACAAATTAATTGCCGATGGATACAATGCCGATGCGCTGCACGGTGATCTGTCACAGCCGCAGCGCGATAGTGTCATGAAGCGATTCAGAACAAAACACCTTCAAATACTTGTTGCTACGGATGTTGCGGCACGGGGCCTGGATGTGAATGATCTGACCCATATTATAAATTATAATCTGCCGGATGAACTTGAAATATATATCCATCGCAGTGGCCGAACAGGCAGGGCTGGCAAAAGTGGTATATCCATCGCTATTTGTCATTCAAGGGAAGTGAACAAAATCAAGAGGTTAGAACAACTCACAGGCAAAAAGTTTGTGAAAAAATTAGTTCCGGGTGGTAAAGAAATTTGTGAAAAGCAACTATTTAACCTGATAGATAAAGTTGAAAAAATCGAAGTTAATGATGCCCAGATAGAACAATACCTGCCGGTTATATATAAAAAGCTCGATTGGCTTAGCAGGGAAGACTTGATCAAACATTTTGTTTCGGTTGAATTTAACCGTTTTCTGGCCTATTATAAAGGCGCCAGAGATTTGAATGTTTCCAGTAAGCCCCCCAGAGATGAAATTAGAAAAGGAAAAGCAAAAGGCTTTTCAAGATTCTTTATCAGTGTGGGTTCTAAAAGTAACTTAACCGTTCCACGATTAATAGGATTGATCAATGACTCCACGCAAAAACGAAATATCGAAATCGGTAAAATTGATATCATGAAAAAGTTTTCCTTTTTCGAAATAGATTCAAAATATGAAAAGGAAATACTAGAAGCCTTTAAAAATGCCAAATACGAAGGAGGTAAGGTAAGTGTTGAACTTTCAAAACCCGATACCAAATCAACGAACAAACGGGAAAGTTCAGATAATGATTTTAGAAATAGAAAAAGCAAGAAACGTTTTGCCGGAAGAAAAAAGGGGAAAAGATATTAGATTTTAATAGATTTGCTGTTTTGAAAGTTATTTTCTTTTTATAGTAAATGAACAAAAAAACAAACCCATCTAAAGAATCAATTTTTCTTTTTCCTAAAGAGTTTTTATCAATTGTTCTATTTATCCTGTTAAGTATTCAAAATATATTTGCGGAAAATCAAATTCAGCAATTTGAAAGCAAGCTATTAAACCTCCCCGACGATACTGTAAAAGTAAATATCCTGTTAAAATTAGGTGAACATTATTGTAGCATAGAAAATGATAAGGCCCTGATGTTTCTGCAGGAAGCGTTTACAATCTCGACATATCAAAATTATACAGACGGTATCGGAAAAAGCCTTTTTTGGCAAGGCCGTGTATATTACTATAAGGATGACTATCCCCTTTCTGTCAAATACCTTGACAGGGCCGAAAAGATACTGGAAACCACAAATGAATTGGATGCCCTTGCATTCCTCTATTTTGCGAAAGGAGAAATTTGCAGCATTCGGGGAGATTACATTCATGCTATGGAAATGTACAAAGCCGCCATTCAGCTTACTGAAAAAACAGGGAATCTGAAACATATGTCATCTTTCTACAACAGTATGGGAATGGTACTTCATAATAGAAAAGATCCGGAAAAGGCTTTGGGTTATTTCTGGGAAACACTCTCCATAAAGAAGCTTATTAATGACCAACAGGGAATCTCAAACACTTTAACATGCATTGGCAAAACGTATGAAAAACTGGGAGTGCTTGATTCTTCTTTAATGTTCTACAACCAGGCTTTAGAAATTCGTTCCGGCCTAAATATGACCAGGGCAATCGCAAGCTCAGAATATAAAATTGGCGGAGTCCTGATATTAATGGGCAAATATGAGAAAGCAGAAGAATCATTGAAAATTGCACTGAAGAATTTTACCGGACTGGAGGAAAAAACCGGCATCATTATTACAAATCTGAGATTGGCTGTTGCCCAAAGCAGGCAGGGCAACCCGGATGCCATTGAGCGAGCCGACAATGCGCTGGAGATGGCCAGAAATATTGATAATCCAAACTTAATCAGCCTTGCCTACAAAACCTTGTCTGACATTTACTTTTTCAATAATAACTACAAAGAAT
>JAIOTR010000405.1 GCA_021106665.1 Bacteroidales bacterium | reverse complement strand
GCCTTCTTCTGCTGTTTCTTCAGCATCGGCTGTTGCAGCTTTAACTTTTTCAGCTTCCTCTGCTTTTAACTCAGCCATACGTTTTTCGGCTAAGTCTTTTGCACGGTCTTCACTTATCTTCTTCTCAGCATCAAGTCGCTTCTTGGCTTCTCCTCTTTTTTCTTGTTCTGACTCATTTACTTTACTGGCAATTTTCTCTTCCTTATCTTTCAACCAGGCATCAAATTTAGCGTCAGCCTGTTCTTGCGTTAAAGCTCCTTTGGTAACACCTTTCTGTAAGTGATTTTTGTAAATAATTCCCTTATAGGATAAAATTGTTCTTACTGTGTCAGTAGGTTGAGCACCGCTTTGTAGCCAATATAAGGCCCTGTCGAATAGGATGTCAATGTCAGCAGGTTGAGTTAACGGATTATAAGTGCCAATTTTTTCAATAAATTTCCCGTCACGTGGTGCACGACCATCCGCAATAACAATATGATAAAAAGGTTGCCCCTTTTTACCTCTTCTTTGCAGTCTAATTTTTGTTGGCATAAAATGAAATTTTAAATTTTAATTGTTGTCCCGAAACTTCGGGATTAATTTGTTAATAAATTATCTCCTGATTTTAAAAATGGGTGCAAAGATCATATTTTTTTTTGAAACAGGAAAGAAAAATTAATTTTATTGTTTGAAGATAAAGCGCGAATCTATCCTTGCATTAAAAGAAAAACTCCTTAATTCCAAAGTTGACGATCAGGTTATCCTCTTTGTTTCCGGACATGGATTGCTTGATGATAACTACGATTTTTACTTTGCCACGCACGATATTGACTTTGATAATCCTGCAAATAGAGGTATCAGCTATGATGAGTTGGAATGGTTGCTTGATTCCATCCCGGCAAGAAAGAAATTATTCATGATGGATGCCTGTCATTCAGGGGAAGTTGATAAAGAAGAATTAATTGCTTTTAATGATTTAAAAGAGAAAGAAGGACTAAAAAGCGGTATAAAATCATATACCTATCGTGCGAAAGTATTGGAGGAGGATAAGAATAAAGGGATCGGATTACAAAATTCATTTGAATTGATGCAGGAACTGTTTACCAATTTGAACAGAGGCTCCGGTGCAGTTGTTATAAGTGCTGCTGCCGGCGACAGTTATGCACTTGAATCAGATGAATGGAATAATGGGGTTTTCACATACTCAGTTTTGGATGGTTTAAAAAACTATCAAGCTGATTTGAACAATAATGGTGAAGTCACTGTTTCTGAATTACGAAACTATGTAAGCGAAAAAGTACTGGAAGAAACCGGAGGTCGGCAAAAACCAACTGTAAGACAGGAGAATGTGGAGTTTGATTTTAGGGTTTGGTGAAACTCAAAATCCTTTATTAATGTTCAATATGAACTGAAGAGAGAAATTAATCCCCATTATTGGGCAGCCTTTGTTTTGGCAGAATAAGAATATTGGCACACTAATTGAAAGTATCTGGTATCTGAAAAAACGTTCTTTAGTTTTTTTATTTTTAAAAGGAAATAGAATTTATTTCTATATTTGCTAATTCAATAATTTTTAACTAAAATTTTTTATGATGAAAAAAATTGTTTTATTATTAGTGGTAATGTTTTCAGCAACACTGTTTGTTTCAACTTACGCGCAGGATGTTAAGAAAGAAGCAAAAGTGGTCACTGTTAAAGGGGAAGATATTGAAAAAACCAGGGGCATCAGCCCTTACATTAAAACTCCCAAGCCTGTTGATGATGAGGTGGTAGTACCTAAGCCGGAAGAGAAGGAGAAAGCAAGGGCAGATTACTGTAAAGTAATTATTGATAACTGGACCGGTTATTCAATTGATGTTTATGTTGATGGTGATTATGCAGGAACTGTGGCAGCCTGGAGTGATGGCTACACATGGGCTATTGAAGGAAAGACCCAGCTGTATGCTGAAACCGTTGGTGGTACTGTGTATTTTGGCCCAACCTATGTTGATTGCTATTACGAGCACACATGGAAACTTACCAATTAATTTAATGTAAAACTTAAAAAGCATAACCAAAATAGGTTATGCTTTTTTTCTCAAAGTACTGTATCCCTCAAGCCAAATTCCACCTTACTTTTATAAAAATATTTTTTGTTTAACTATTACATATAAAAAACATATGAAAAAGATAATTCTATACTCACTTGTAAGTCTTGTATTTCTGGCAACGAACAGCCAGGGACAAAACATTCCAGATATGCTGGAGAACGCAATTGGTGCTGTCGTAACAGTTGGTGTTCATAAAACAGATGTTGTAAAACGGCAGCTTGGATTCAGGGGTGAATCAGCTCCTGATATGGCCTATGAAGAAGCATTGAATCTGGCAGAAGTTGCCAGTTCAGGTTCTGGTTTTATAATTGAAAAAAATGGTAAACTATATGTTGTAACCAATGCCCATGTTGTTGAGAATGCATCTGCTGATCCGGGGAGTATTTATGTTTATACTGTTAATAGGTCGCAATATGAAGTTAAAGTAGTTGGTGGTGATTCATTTTATGATATCGCAGTACTGGAGTTTGTTGATAAGCCGGGAGGTGAAATTTCAACCATTAAATTCAGGTCAACGGAAGCAAGAATAGGTGAAAAAGTTTATGCTATCGGGAATCCATTGGGTGAATATCCTTACACGGTTACAGATGGTATCATCAGTGCAAAAAACAGGGTTCGCGGTGGTATGACAGGTAAGTTTGGATTTCTTCAAACTACAGCAACATTGATTTGGGGAAACAGCGGTGGCCCGCTGGTAGATGAGCACGGGAAAGTTGTTGGGGTAAATTCTCAGATCGCTTTTGCCGATACTCCGGATGGTGGCCAGATATTACAGTCACAAATCAATTTTGCTCTTGAAGCTGAGTTATCAGAGCGTTTGATTGACGATATCCTTGCATACGATGGACGTGTCAGAAGAGCTTATCTTGGTATTGAACTTTCGCAGAAATATGAATACAGTTATGATGGCTACGATTATTCACTTATTTCAGAAGATGAACTGCCAGTTATTTCGGGTATAATTCCAGGTTCTCCTGCATATGCTTCCCT
>JAIOTR010000544.1 GCA_021106665.1 Bacteroidales bacterium | reverse complement strand
TTGACTGAAGTAGCTTCTTTATTGGGGATGCAAGCAGACAGGGAGTGGATATTGAATGGTTCGTATATCGATAAAACTTTTCTTAGGGATAAATTGGTTAGTGATCTGTTTGGTAAAATGGACTCAATAATTTACACAGCCAAGTCAGAATTAGTTAATCTTTACATGAATGGTGAGTATTTGGGTTTGTATTTATTAACGGAAAAATTGAATGAAAATCGCTTGAAAATAAATACTGTTGACAGGTATTCTGTTATATTTAAAGAGCCTGAGATCTTTATTAAAAATAGCCGTATATACAATCAAAAGTATCCTGACCCAGGTGTTGAAGATATGTCAGATTATTTATTTGTCATTAAACAATTATTGCATCAGACATCCAACGACGATTTTAGAGGGAATGTTAATCAAATATTTGATATTTACAATTTGGCTAATTGGCACTTATTGCTGCAATTGACAAATAATCACCAGGGTTTATATTCATCATTTTATCTATACCGGAAGTCGAAAAAAGATAAATTCAACATCACCATTTGGGATTATGATGGTTCCTTTGGGCGAACATGGGATGGAAAATTGCAGACGAATGATATTAATATTCAACAAAATATATTATTCAAAAGACTTCTGGAAATCCATGATAGTTCTTATCAAAATCAAATACAAGAACAATGGAACTACCTCAGAAAAAAGGATATCATCTCTCTTGAACTTTTAAACAACTATATTGATACTAACGTAAAATTAATCGGAGAATCCCTGGATGAAAATGTGAAAAAATATCCGGTTGATGGTCCTTTATATTTTGATTCAAATAATTTTCAACAAGAGGTGGATTTGTTAAAACAGGAAATAGCTTCCCGGATTCAGGTTCTGGATTCATTATATAATTTTGAACCTGAACAAAATAATACAGAACTTTCTGATTAAAATTTCGTAGGTTTGTTTGCCTGATATATCAAGGGTAATTGAAGATGCTAATGAAAAAAATCCTATTATCTGTATTGATCCTTTGCTTTATTTTGATTGGGGTTAAATCCACTTTATCCCAGGAAAGTAAGCATGTTCAGGATACCATCCCTAAAAAAGAAGTCAAGAATAAGAAAAATTATGTTTTTGGAAATATTTATGTAGCATTCAGATATTGCTTAAAAGATACCTATAACCCTCAGGCAGCCTTTGTATTTAACCAGGGCATCATTGGGTATTATCACCGGATTTCTGAAAAAGTCAGTGGTAAGATCATGTTAGATGTAACCCGAACAACACACTTTTTTGAAATTATTGATACTGCAGGCAATCAGCTTGATTATTCCTATTTTGAGGGAAGCAAATTCACTGCTTATCTTAAAATGGCTGAAATCAAGTGGGATATAAATAAATATTTAACTTTCCGTGTGGGTCAATTGCTTAGCACACAATACCTCACTTTTCAGGATAGGTTCTGGGGATACCGGTATGTGGATGTTACTTTTCAGGAAAAGTTCAGAATGGGTATGCCGGCTGATTTTGGTGTGCAACTTGATTTTAAATTAAAGGACAAATTTTTATATCAGTTTTCTATCGTTAATGGTGAAGGTCCATTCAGGTATCAGGATATGAATGGGAAATTCCTTTACTCACATAATATTCAATACAATCCAATTGAAAAACTTACCTTTAAATTATATGCCGATTTTGCCCCATCACCTGTTAAAAGTGACACCAATGAATTAAAGTCGGTAGTAGCTGGTTTTATTGGATTCAAAACAAAAAGATTCAGAATAGGAGGGGAGTATAGTTATGTATTTAATCATGCTTATATTAAGAATCTAAATTATTATGGTTTTTCAATTTTCGGATCCGTACAACTATGGAATAAAATTGAAGTTCTGGCGAGATATGATTATGTTACTTTGGATAATCCGGAAGATTTGACTGACACCGGTTATTATTTGGTTGGCCTTCAATATGAACCTGTAAATATGTTTTTCATTTCTGCTAATTACCGTTACTATTCCGAAGGATCCCTGCCTTTTATTTATGCTAATTTTGGATTAAAATTCTAATTCAAAATCTTTGCAACCTTTGCGATCCCAGTATCTATTAAGACTTTGCGGTCTTTGCGTGAAACAAACTTGCTATACCTCATGGTAAAAATGTTTTTATCTTTACCTCGAATTTTTCAAAACATTAATATTTATTCACTATGAAAAGTCATACATTCATATTTCTTAGTTTATTCTTTCTTTCAATTGTTTATGAGTCTTACTCTTGTACTATAATTGTTGCTGGTAAAAAAGCAACAGTTGATGGGTCTGTCATTATTTCACACAGTGATGCCGGTCCCGATTGCCGCGTGCATGTTATGCCCGGTCAAAATTTTACCAAAGGTGTTCAAACACCCATTTACTGGGGAATGACTGAACTCGGCCGTCCTTTGGGTGATTATGGGGATACGCTTGGGTTTTTACCCCAGGTAGAAGAAACCTATAGTTATTTTCAGTCGGCTTACCCGCAGATGAATGAATTCCAATTAACCATTGCAGAAAGTACTACAAGCCAGCGAGAAGAATTGAAGCTGGATGAAGAAACCTGTAATCAGATCATGACTGTTGAGCAGGCACAGGCTTTTGCATTGCAACGTTGTAAAACCGCCCGGCAAGCTTTAAAATTGATCACCGCTTTGATGGAAAAATATGGATTCAGGCCGTCGTGTGTAGGTGAGTCGGAAACGCTGGTAATAGCTGATACGCAAGAAGCATGGGTATTGGAAATATTTGCCGTTGGAAATGAATGGACACCTGAAAGCGATAAACCGGGCGCTTTATGGGCAGCACAACGTTTACCTGATGATCATACTACCATGATCCCCAATTGGAGTATTATTAAACATATTGATATAGAAGATACAGCTAATTTCAGGGCTTCGATCAATT
>JAIOTR010000316.1 GCA_021106665.1 Bacteroidales bacterium | reverse complement strand
TTACTCCGGGTATTTTAACTACCAGCGCTTTTATATTTTTATTTCTAAACACAGTTCCTATTCCTCCCCGTCCGGCTTGTTTTAACCTTACCATTTTTCGTTTCGGATCAAAAAAACTGAAATTCAACATTCCAATAAGTGAATGATCAGCAGCAGAACCTGTTGAAACTACAGAAATATTTTTCCTGTCCTTCTCATTATCAGCATACATTTCATGAAAAACCTCAGCAAGGTGATGACTATCTAATGGTTCTTCTGGAGCTTCAAATATTTCAACCCTATGATTTACACCGTCAATATAAATAACGGTATTATCATTTTTTGCTTTTCCCTGGATTTCAATTCCATCAAATCCGGCAAATTTTACGAAAGGGCCAAAATGGCCACCAACATTACTGTCTATCGGAATATCTGTTTGAGGCGAAAGTGAAACACAAAGTGATTTCCCAGTACCGGAATATTGTGTAATACCACCTATCGGGCCTGAAAATATATTGATCTCGTTTTCAGGATCGTCCCATTTTGTATCAGGCTTTGTGGCGTCCCACAAATACCGTAGTCCGTATCCTTTTCCACCAATGAACTTTTCCTTCATCTCTGCCGGAACTGTTTTTGCCTTTATAGTATTATCGCTTAAATTTACATAAAGGGTTTTGTCGGTGTAACCTTTGTCAAGAGGTGTAAACTCATAACTCCATTCTTTAAGGAGTTTGTGGGCTTGTTTCATTTCCAATACGTCAGCCATAGGAGAATCTTTTTAATTTTTTATTGTCCAAAGGTCCATAGGACTCCTACGGAGACTCCTTTGGAGATTATTACTAATTAATAATTATTCGATTTTATTAATGATTTATATTTAGTAATCCAATATGAATTCAGATACAAAAGTAAATTTTAAACTATAATTGACAATTATTTTAACCGAAAATTTCATTATGCATGATCGTGCATAACGATTGATTAATAACAAGTTAATTTGCAAACTCTTAAAATATAACAGGTTCGTATAATTCTATAAAAATTCATTCGTTATTTTCGTACAAAATTTAGAACCGTTTTAAATATATATTAACAAAGAAGTACTTAGAGTGCACTTAAGTTTTGAGTACTTGAAGTTAAAAAAATAATTTTTAGCACTTAAAAATTTCATATGAAGGAACCGCTTGCACATTTTTATTCAATCTACAAATTTGATAAATCTCAAATTAAATCAATAGCCATCGGATCAAAGTATCTCGGAGTTATGCTGAACAATGGTCAAATTGGTGTTTGTGCGATGCTAAAGAATATAATCAATATTGATTTTGATAAATTCATCATCCCTGATCTAACCAGAGTTGACCATAGGATTTTCTATACGGCCTATCTGAATGCCCTTGTGAATTATGAGAATTCCTATACTGATCAGAAAGATATCTTCGATTTGATTGATTTCAATATCTATGATAGTATAGTAATGGTGGGATACTTCCGGCCATTGGTGACTAAGTTTCATAAGACTAACATTAATATTAAAGTATTCGACTTGTTTGAAGAAGATGAAAATGTAAATCCAATAAAGGATCGTGATGAAGAATTAAAAAACGCGGATTGTATCATATTAACCTCAACAAGTATTTTCAACAAAACTTTTTCGGAAATAATAGATCTGTCTCCTGACAATAGTAATGTATTTCTTTTGGGCCCATCATCAATTCTTAATAAGGATATGTTCAAATACAACAACATTACAAAAGTTTTCGGTGTTGAATTTAATCTTCATGATAAAAGAATATTGCAAGTGATTTCAGAAAATCATGGAACCCGGGCTTTTTTACCATTTGCACGAAAAGTTTATATTTAAATATTTATTTATTTGTATCTTTGAAAATGTTTTAATTCAGTAGCCGTTATTAACTTACTTTTTAAGGATATGACATTCCCGGAAATTCGAAAAATCCTAAAGAAAAAAACAGTAGGCATTGCCGGCGCCGGAGGGCTGGGATCCAATTGCGCTGTTGCTTTGGCAAGGGTAGGCATTGGTAAAATTATTATTGCCGACTTCGACAAAGTGATGCAAAAAAACCTGAACAGGCAATATTACTTTTATGAGCAGACAGGACAAAAAAAAGTGTTTGCCATACAGGATAATATCCTTTTCATCAATCCATATGTAAAAGTAGAACCCCGTGATTTGAAATTAAACCCCACGAACATACCTGAGATCTTTAAAAAATGTGATGTAATTGTTGAAGCATTTGATCTGGCTGAAGAGAAACAAATGATCATTGAAACAGTCCAAAGTGAGATGCCAGACATTCCTCTAATTGTAGGTTCAGGAATGGCCGGTTGGGGCGATAACAATTCCATAAAAACACGGCAAATAGGTAATCTTTATATTTGCGGTGATGAAAAGTCGGAGATTGCCGAAGAACTGCCACCACTTGCGCCCAGGGTTGGCATTGTTGCACACATGCAAGCCAATATTGCTCTGGATATTTTACTTAAAAATCATCAATAGAAAATGAAGATCAAACTCAATAACAGGGAAGAAATATTTGATAACGAATCAATGACTTTGCAGGAATTGATTGACAAGAAGAATTTTACCTTTAGGTTACTTGTTACTAAAGTAAACGGACAATTGGTTAAAAAGGAAGGCCGTGAAAATGCAGAAATTAAAGATGGTGATAATGTTGCTGTAATCCACCTGATAACCGGAGGATGATTGTAAATATCTGATCTCTACTTAACTTATTCTTTTATAATCTTACGACTATAAATATTGCCACCTTCAGATATCCTTACAAAATACAAACCAGAAGGATGACAACTTAGGTCTAATATATTTGTTTGATTTGAATCAAAAGCTGATCGCCTAACCAAAACACCGGTTGAATTAAACACTTCAATAATTGCAGAGCTCCTGAGAATTTCTTTGGTTGACAAATAATAAATCCCATCTGAAGGATTAGGATAAATTTCAAACAAATCAGTAGCGGTATTTTCATCAACTACCAATGAACTTTGAACAATCGGGAAGATGGCCATGGCAATATTCAAACCCCATGAATCCCCGCTGCTAAATGCATACCAAGTGTTATCCTCCCACAATTCCCAGGCAATCCCGGGATTGATCTCATTATCCATATTCGACCATACCGCCAATGTGTCGCCGGTTGTAGTTGGAAGCATAAATCCTGCATAAAACGAAGCATTGATATTGATGGGTGGATTAAAAGCAACATAAGTCATTTCTTCATTGGTAATATGACTTTTAATTGTATTAAGAGGAACCGTGTTATTTCCTATCTTAGAACCGGGCGATCCGTTTGAACCGGCATTATCCCAAACAGCTACCTCTATGTTAGGGTTACCTCCTGTTGCGTAAGCAAATTCTATTAAAACGCCTGTTATGTATGAATCCTGATTGTAATCGTAAAAATTTGCTTTTGCCAGATCACCCCATTCATTATTACCGGTTACAAATCCATTTTGATCTGTAATATAAACTGCATAGGTTCCCGGTAATGGAAAATTCAATGTATCAGTGTCAATCACACTGCCAACAGTTATAAATCCAGGTTTTATTTTTGTATCTGTTGCTGTATCATTTCCCGCTGTCAGGGTTACATCGTAAGACCCAAGTTCATTGTAAGTCACAATCGGATTTTGTTCATTTGAGGTTGCCGGAGTTCCCCCTTCAAAAGTCCATTCCCAGGTTATTGGGTTTCCGGTCGACTCGTCCGTAAAGCTAACAGTTTGACCAACCTGGATTGCTGTACTGCTTGCTGAAAAATCTGCCATAAGTGGCAGGTCGCCATAATTTACAATAGGAAAGATGGCCTGAGAAAGATTCAACCCCCATGTACTCATACTGCTCATTGGATACCACTGGTTATCA
>JAIOTR010000531.1 GCA_021106665.1 Bacteroidales bacterium | reverse complement strand
ATCTTTGAAAGTTTTATACCCATTCTCGAAGAGATGTCGGAAACAGAGGCTATTTCTTTCCTATTGAAATTTGTGCAGACATCTTTTGATTATCAAACAGACCAGCAGCAGTTTACAAAAGAGAAGTTTTTCTTTCCTGAAGAAGTGTTTTTCTATCCATATTCCGATTGTGAAGACCGGTCTATATTGTTCGCTTATTTGGTAAAAACACTGATGAATAACAAAGTGATCGGGATTGAGTATCCTGGTCATATTGCTACTGCCGTGAAATTTAATACGGACGTTGAGGGCGATTTTGTAGTTTACAATGATGAAAAATATGTAGTAGCAGATGCAACATTTGTTAATGCCCCTATTGGAATGACAATGCCTGAATACAGGGGAAAGGATGGAAAGATCATAGAGATAGATGATTATTTATATAAAGCGGCCAACAAAAAATCTTATTGGGGACTGGCCAGGCAGGCCGGTGGAAACAGGGGTGATAACCAAAGGGACATTGTATTTGACGATAACGGAAATGCTTATTTAACAGGTTATTTTGTTGGAGAAGCTACATTCGGGGATTATGTTTTAAAATCGAAGTCCGGGGAAAATAATCGTAATATCTTTTTGGCCAAGTACGACAATGATAAAAATGTAGTTTGGGCCAGAAGTGTTGACGGAAACAAAAATGCCACAGGTTTCTCCGTTGATCTGGATGCAAAGAATGATATCTATATTGCAGGTTCTTTCGCTGGAAAAATTGATTTTGAAAATGGAATATCTTCCGTGCAATGTATGGATGAATCCAACGATGTTTTTATGGCTAAGTATTCCAACGATGGTCAGTTCAAATGGGTGTTAAAAGCAGGACTTGACACATATCCGCAAAGTAATTACCTCACTTATATGACAATATGCACTCAGGACGGAAGGAGTCAGGGAACATCTTTTTACAGCGAAAATGAAGACTTTGGTAATTATGGAATACAAATGGGTCCGATGGGCTTGTTGTACCTGACCGGAACTTTTAATAGAACAACAGGATTTAATGTAGAATCCTTATCCTTAACAACAAATGAAACTCGTGGATTTCAACTTGCTGAGAGCCTTAAGGTTGAGGCGGAAAAATTGGTTTCCGAAAACTGTAACCGGGATATTTCCGGACTGTTTGCAATGTTAAACCATGTAAAATATACCGGTTTCCAGGTATCGGGTGAGGATGTCCAATTGGCAATAGACATGAATGATCCGGAGTTTAAGGATGAATATACCGAATTGTATAACAGCATGGGGAAAATCAACCTTGTTCTGAATAATGATGGTATAGTCATGGTAGAAACCATGAATGGTAAATCCATTACTATCAGGGAGATGAAGATTAAAGATGGTTCACAATTAAAACTAACATCATTTGAAAGCGGGGATGCCCAGATTGATATATTGTCAGGTGTTTCGGTTGGGAAATTATTTATCTGGTTCGACCTGAATTATGTGAAAATGTACAAGAAAAACGGCAATATGTTATTTGATTTTGCTTCGGACCATTTACAGAAAATGATGAACTTTAAAAAAGACATTTTGAACTAAAACCTAACGGTAATTTAGTTCTTGAAATATTTTGAATATCAATTTTTACAAATTATAAAAGATGAAATTAAAAATACTTATATCGGTTCCGTTATTAATTTTGCTAATTATTATTGGCTGTAAAAAATTTGATCTTGAAAGAATAGCAATGATTCGAACAGACCAACCGACTAATGTTTTACAAACTTCCGTTAGTGCATATGGCTCAATTATAGATCTTGGAGATGATGAAAGTGTTATGGAGTATGGATTTTGCCTGTCATACGTTAATAAACCGCCTACCATCGAAAATAAAGCTACTCCACCTTTTGATCCTACAAGTATAACGGGAGATTTTGCTTCAAATATTTCAGGCCTGGCAGTGGATAGGACATATCAGATACGAGCTTATTTGATTGAAGGATCTGGTGAAGTTACCTATGGAAATATTATGGAATTTACAACCTTGCCTTCAGGTGGATCACCTGCCTGGCTACATTATGATGATGGTGTGAATTATACAAGTGTTGGTTTAACAGAAGGCGGGGAATTTGATTTGGCAATCCGGTTCCCGACACAGGCATTAACGCAATATAATGGATTTAGTGTAACTAAGGTTAGATTTTACCCAAAAGAACCTTCACCTACAAAATATTACATTACATTTTGGGAAGGCTCAAATCCCCCATCGCTTGTACATATTGAACAGGTATATCCAGATATAGATCAATGGAATGAAATTTTACCTTCATACAATTTTGTTATAAATTCCTCTTATGAGTTTTGGGCCGGTCTGTGGATAGTTGATCATCCTGCCGGAACACATCCTGCCGGTTGTGATGAAGGGCCTGCGATTAATGGAGCCGGTAATATGATTTCTTTTGATGATGGAGATACCTGGGATGCACTCTATGATTTAAATGGTGAATTAAATTACAACTGGAACCTGCAGGTTTATGCTACCAATCAAAAGGGTGAACAGTTTCAAATAGTGAGAAAAAAACCTTCTGTAATAAGGGAAAACTTTGCTTCTGGTGCGAGTAATAAGGAGAACAAAGTTGTTTCTGCTGAAAAGAAAAATTAATTGGTCGTTGACAAACAAAATGGAAAAAATGAAAAAATATAAATTTATCATCCTCCTTTTAGTCGGGTTTTGCTTTGTGTTCGGGTTTGAACCAACTTTTGCCCAATCGAATGCAAGAATTGAAAATACTGATTTTTATCAGGATGGATCAAACCTTATCATAACCTATGATATTGTCAAGGCTAAGGCCGGGGAAACTTTCAATATATGGGTAAAGGTTACCGGCGATTCAGGTACGGAAATTATTCCATCTGCAGTTTCAGGTGATGTCGGAAAAGGGGTACCCGGTGGATCGGATAAAAGGGTCATCTGGGACATGGAAACTGACAATGCATTTATAGATGAAGAAATATCAGTTGAAATATTTGCCAGATCAGAAGGCGTGAAACAATCAGGAACAGAAGAAAAAGTAATTGTGCCAAAAACAGAGGGTAGCGGGATCAGTGTTATTGGGGCCATGGGGTTATCTGTTATATTGCCAGGATTAGGGAATCGTGTGGCAAAAGGAAGTGGAGCCCAATGGTTGTTGGGTGTGGTTGGTTATGGTTGTATTGCAGGTTCTGTGGTGATGAACAATTCGGCTTATAATACATATGAAGATTATAAAATTGCTACTACACCTGATGAGCGTGATGATCTTTTTAACCAGGCAAAAACCCAAAATACTGTATCAAAAGTCTTTATTGGTATGGCTATTGTTATTTGGGCTGGTGATTTGCTATGGACTGGATTGCAGGCAGGCAGTATCAGGAAAAAGGCCGGGAAATCGGATGTTTCGTTTATCTCTTCTTTTGATCCTTATACTAAGCGTCCTTTGTTTGGAATAAATTATCGTTTTTAATGATAAATAAAACTTTATAAAATGAAAACCAGGATATTTATTCTTATTCTCCTTTTTGTTTCAACCGTCTCTTACGGACAGGTTATTTCGGGAAAAAGCGAAAAGAAAAAGATCATATTTACAAAATCGGAACGGTCGTATGTAACCCAACTTCCCGACCTGATCATTACCGGTGAAAAGTTCATTGATGAAAATGAAAACAATTTCATTGACGCAAATGAGAGTTGTGAAATAAACTTGATGATTGAAAACATCGGTGAAGGTTTGGCTGAAAATGTCAAGGTGAGGGTTTCCTTAAAAAATGTTGAAATAGGGGGTTTGGACTACCAGAAACTGATCACGGTTGGGGATTTACAGGGAAATTCCAGCAAGATTGTTTCCATACCGATAAAAGGGAATATTAACCTCGCAGAAGGACTTGCCGAGTTTATGATCGAAGTTTTGGAGGAGCGTGGTTTTGATGCCTTTCCTCTGGAGATCAAAATTGAAACCAGGGAGTTTGCAAATGCAAAAGTCATTGTTGCCGATGCGGTATTTAGTACAGAGGATGGAGGATTGATCAAGTTGAATTATCCCATCGTCCTCAAGGTTATTATTCAGAATATTGGGGAAGGAGATGCGAAAGATGTTATTACTGAATTTAAGTTTCCTAATCCCAATTGTTTTTGCCTTGGAGAAAAAAGCCGTTTCGTTATCGGAAATCTTGGACGGGGAGAAACACGAGAACTGGAATTTTTATTCACGGCAACGAGGCGCTATACATTAAACGAAATCCCGGTTCTGGTAGATTTGTTTGAATCATTGAATGAATATGCCAGGGATACCACACTTTATGTGAGCCTTGAACAAAGATTGACTGCACGTAATGAGGTTGTTATAAGCGGAATTGTTACTGAATCACCTGATATCAAACTTGCTTCCTTATCTTCCGAAGTGGATAAGAATATACCTGTAAACAGGACAAAACATCCGTACCGCTATGCTTTGATTATAGGAAATGAAGATTATACGCGGTACCAGCGGGGACTTAATACGGAAACCAATGTAGAATTTGCCCGAAACGATGCTTCCATTTTCAGGGATTATGCCGTTAAAACATTGGGGGTAAATGAGATGAACGCACATTTGTTAAAGGATGCCACATCGGGTGAGATTTGCCAGAAAATTGACCTGATTTCAAAACTGGCCTCGAAAAGCGGCGAACAGGCTGAGATCATATTTTATTATGCCGGGCACGGGCTCCCTGATGAACAAACACGGGCTCCTTATTTGATTCCGGTTGATGTTTCAGGAACAAACCTTGATGCAGCGGTGAAATTAGAAGATATTTATAAAAAATTTGCAGAGAGTGGCGCGGGAAAAGTAACCATTTTTCTTGATGCCTGTTTCAGCGGTGGAGGTCGGGATGCCGGGTTACTGGCTGCCCGCAGTGTAAAAGTGAAACCCAAAGACAATTTAATTCAGGGGAACCTGGTGGTGTTTACCGCCAGTAGTGGTGAACAATCTGCCTTGCCAATCGAAGGCGAGCAACATGGAATGTTTACCTTTTATCTCTTGAAGAAAATTAAAGATACACAGGGAGATATTACTTACGGTGAACTCTCGGATTACATAACGAAAAATGTTTCCCTGGAATCATTGAGAATAAATCAGAAGGAGCAGGACCCAACGGTTAGTGTCAGCCCTAGTGTGGAAGGCAGCTGGCAAAGCTGGAATTTGGTTAAGTATTAAATAGCTACTTTATATAGTGTTGAACAAATTCAAAAAAATGAATACCATAGATTCCCCTCTTGAGAGGGGTGCAGGGGTGTGTCATTAGAACATTACCATTCATTTTTTTAATTCTTGGCGTCTTTGCGAGAAAAAAATAAACTACAGATATTATATGTAAAATAATGAAACAAAAAACTAAATATAATTTACAGGCAGGTATCTTGAAATATTTAATCTGGATTTGTGTTGTAATGTTTATCTCATCTGGTGTTTTTGCTCAGAAGAAGATAAAGGTGACTGCTACCGGAAAATATGAAGCACGTGATTTGACCCTTGAAGAGGTAAAAAACAAAGCCATAGATGAAGCCAAGCGAAATGCTATGGTTGAAGCCGGTATTTCTGAGAATGTTCAGGTTTCCGATTTTCTTTACACTTTTGAAGATGATGAAAAATTCAAGGATATTTTTCAATCCTTTGTATCCACAGAGACAGGGGCAGATATTATCGTAGAGGAAGTGCGGGAGACCAATCGAGATATCAATGAGTTTGGGAATATACTGGTTGAAGTTGAAATTGAAGCGGTGATCTATAAGCATAAAAAGGAGCGGGACCCGACTTTTAAGTTTAAAGTTGAGGGCGTCAGGGAGTTTTATTATGAAAACGATCCGCTTGAATTTAATTTTAAACCTTCACAGGATGGTTATCT
>JAIOTR010000393.1 GCA_021106665.1 Bacteroidales bacterium | reverse complement strand
TTATAATACCAGGGATCAACATTAAACGGCTGGTTTAAAGGAAGCATAGGAATCAATTCAGTATTCATAGAACCACCATTGAATGGACCTTCCAGAAAAACAGTAATTTCTAAATCTATGTAAGGAACTGCAACATTAATATAATCAACTTTTGTTTCAGTGTCGTTACCACTGATGTTTGTTGCAATAAGCTCTACAGTATAATTTCCGGCAGCATCAAATTGTACCTGTGGATTTTGGTCTGTTGCTGTTGTACCTCCAACATAAGTTATAGTTGAGGGAGTGAATGTCCATGACCAGGAAATCGGATTATTTGTTGACAAGTCCGTAAAGTTAACCGTTTCACCAATTCCGGGTGTTGTATTGTCAGCTTCAAAATCAGCATTTGGAATATCTATTACAAATATGTAATCAACTTTAGTTTCAGTATCGCTACCACTAATGTTTGTGGCTATAAGTTCAGCAGTATAATAGCCTGCTGCATCAAACTGGACCTGCGAATCCTGGTCGGTTGAAGTTGTCCCTCCAACATAAGTTACAGTTGAGGGCGTGAATGTCCATGCCCAGGAAATAGGGTTATTGGTTGACAGATCAGTGAAAGAAACCATTTCACCAATTCCAGGTGTTATATTATCAGCTTCAAAGTCAGCAACCGGAATATCGATCACAAAAATGTAATCAACTTTTATTTCAGTGTCACTACCGCTGATATTCGTGGCAGTCAGCTCTACAGTATAATAGCCCGCTGCATCAAATTGCACCTGCGGATCCTGGTCGGTTGCTGTTGTGCCTCCAACATAAGTTATAGTTGAGGGTGTGAATATCCAGGCCCAAGAAGTCGGACTATTGATTGAAAGATCAGTGAAAGAAACCATTTCGCCAATTCCCGGAACCAGATTATCCGCTTCAAATTCTGCATCAGGTGGACTGATAACCATTATATAGTCGGTTTTTATTTCCATATCTGTACCTGCTTGATTTGAAACTGAAAGTGCCACAGTATATGTCCTATAAGCTGTAAACTGCACTTGAGGATTTTGTGAGTTTTGATGTGTCCCGCCAACATATGTTATTGTAGAAGGAGAAAATGACCACTGCCATGAAGCGGGACTATTTGTTGAAAGGTCAGACAAGTTTACTGTTTCTCCAATTCCAGGTGATAGATTATCCGCTTCAAAGTCAGCGACCGGAATATCGATTACGAAAATGTAATCAACTTTTGTTTCAGTATCACTTCCACCGCTATTTGTTGCTGTAAGTTCAACAGTATAATTGCCGCCGGCATCAAATTGTACTTCAGGATTTTGCGATGCTGAATTTGTTCCTCCAACATAGGAAATCGTTGAGGGTGTAAATGTCCAGGCCCATGAAGTAGGGCTATTGGTTGAAAGATCAGTGAAAGAAACCATTTCACCTATGCCGGGAGTGAGATTATCCGCTTCAAAGTTTGCTACCGGAGGAGCAACACCCGGAATAACATTAACCGAATAATCTTCAACCTCTCCGTAAGTAGTAGTTCCACAAGGGTCACCACAATCAGAGCCGGTATATTTTATTCTCACTCTCATCCTGGTTGTACCAAGTGAAGCACTACCAGGAACATCAAAAGTAAATGTACCCTGCCCGTCATCGTCAACTTCGCAAACAATGTTCTCCCCTGCATCGTAAAAATCTCCATCCTGGTTCCAGTCAATCCAGACTCCAAGATCTTCATCCCCATAAACAGCACCGTTCACTACTGTAATAGAAACCCCTGTTTGGTTCTGTGCAAGATCTGTTGAAAAACCTGTATAATCAGAATAAAAATCCTGTCCCGATGAATTATTTATTACACCCATCTGAACATTGCTTATATACATATAATTAGCACCTCCAGATGCATCACAATGTAATGATACATTGATATAATTTGACTTGGTTTCTGTGTCACTTCCATAAGCATTCCAAGCCGTTAATGAAACAGTATAGTTTCCCTGGGCATTAAACTGAATCTGCGGATTTTGAGAGGAAGAATTTGTACCTCCTACATAAGTAACTGTTGATGGACTGAAAGACCATAACCATGAAGTAGGACTTTCGGACGATAAATCTGTAAAATTAACTGTTTGTTCAACTCCTGGTGAAGTATCATCAGCTTCAAAATCTGCAACAGGTGGATTAGCAGCGTTGGGATCATAACCATTTAAATAAGTTACTCCCGAATTATTGGGATCGAGCCAGGGTTTTAACTGTACTGATGAGCTACTGCCATTTGATTGCCAGTGATAAGAAAATTTTCCATATAAATCGGGCCAGTAAGGATTGCTACAGCTTGAGGAACCACCTGTTAAAGTTCCGAGAACCCTGCCTGAACTGTTAAAAATCGGAGACCCTGATGATCCACCTTCATTTACACCATGTCCATTGGTAGTAGCAATCCAATAGGCTCGCCAATGGGCATTAGTGGCACCAATGTATCCACTGCCATTCCAGGTGGCAGATGTTAATGTTGAATTATAAGTCGATATTTTTTTTATATCACCTGCCGGGTGGTGTATCGCAACACCACTGGAACTGGAAGAACCTGACCTGTCCCAGCCATTGTAATAAATGTTATAGTATGACGAGATGGCGCTATTTATTTGAACTAATTGAAAGTCTGAACCTCCATCAATATCACCTCTCGCCTTTAATGTTGCACCGGTTTTTGAGTTGTAACCTGGGGAACTACCAGGGTTGGAGCAGCCGGAAGATTCATAATTAAAATAAAATATCCATTGATTTCGGTCGCTGGCTGATGCTGTACC
>JAIOTR010000390.1 GCA_021106665.1 Bacteroidales bacterium | reverse complement strand
AAGAGGTGTCGATTTTGTTGATTTGTCCAAACAGCAGGTTTGCTGTTAAAATAATTGCTGTAATAATCGTAAGTTTTTTCATGATGTTTTTGTATTATAGGTTAATATTAAAATATTATTTGCAAACATACAACCCGGCGGAGGCGAATATGAATTAGTTCTCTGAACGTAGAGGGATTTTATCTGAACGTATGGGTTTTTTGTCTGAACGCGGAGGGAGGGGGGGGAGGTGATTTTTGATTAATGTTGATTTATACCCCAAATAGCGAAGGAGTTTGCATAATACAATGGAAGGAATACGATATTTTCATCCTTTAAACTTCCGGTTTTTCCTGAATGAATAACAACTGAATAGCCGGGTTTATAGTTATTTCTGTAAGAATGTAGGCTTCTGAGTTTTCCAGCCGGCCCATCCTTGACCTCCACAGGAATAAAATCCCCGTCTTTATGAAACAGGAAATCAATTTCTGCATTACTGTTTTTTGCTTCTCTTGCCCAATAGTATAGCTGATTTTTATTTGATGATGCAAATTCCTGTCCCACATATTGTTCTGCAAGTTGCCCCCTATAAATCGAAAGCAAGTTGTCATGGCTCAGGGTTTCGTTGTAATCAATCCCCATTATCCTGTTCATTAGTCCAATATCCAAAAATACAACTTTGAATTTTTTGTCCGAAGCATATAATTCCAATGGTGTTCCCGGGCGGGTCACAGCTTTTACCTTTGTCGCAATCCTTGCCATCAATAAACTCTCAAATGCTTTTTTAATAGTGGGTATCGTGAAATCTTTTGAGAAACTAGTATATTTTATTTGTTGGCCTACCTTTGCAGCAAGGCCCGTAAAGACTGTATTCAGGCAGTTTATATCGGTTTTTGGTTTGTATTTATTAAAATCCAATTTGTAAGTTTCTATGATCTCATCCTGTACTTCTGTTGCAGATCTAATTGATTTTGTTTCTGAATATACCTTTACACACTCTGGCATTCCACCAATTAGCCAATATATCCTGAGTTGTTTGATAAGAAAATTATGAATGGGGTCAGAAACATTAATAATCGGTTTCCTGCAAAGTTCGGCAGCTTTTGCATTTCCCTGGGCAAGCAGGAATTCGGAAAAGTCCATAGGAAAAACGTCCATTGTTTGCAAGCGTCCTACCGGAAAAGAGATTTCACTATAAACGAATTCCAGCAGGGAACCTGCAGCAATTACATGCAGTCCGGGTTTTTTTTCATAAAAATAACGAAGCGACATAATTGCCCTTGGACATATTTGAATTTCATCAAAAAAAATCAATGTTTTTGATTCAATGATTTCCTGTCCTACCCTTATTTCAATTTCCGAGCATATCTGTTCAGGGTCCAGATCTCCATCAAACAAAGAAATTAAGTCATGCTTTTCTTCAAAATCAATCTTTATTAAATTATTAAATTGATCTTTAGCAAGGGCTTCAACGAGCCAGGTTTTACCAACCTGTCTTGCGCCCCTCAGTAATAAAGGTTTTCTCCTTTCTTTGGAAACCCATTCTTTAAGCTCGGAAATGATGTGCCTGTACATTATAATTTAGTTTTCCAATGCAAAACTACAACAATATATTTAGTTTTCCAATCCAATTATTAATAGATTAATTTAGTTTTCCAATCTAAAATCAATAAATATGGTTTACCCAGCTGTTTTTCTCAATTTCTTTTACTCCTAACTTTTTCCCAAATTCCTTATACTTCTCCAAATCCCACTGCAAATCTATCTCTTCAAATATCGCCCGGACTTTATATAGTATATCTTAGAAGACTATCAATTTTGGAGTGGGTATTATCGTGGAAAGACATTGACCAGATTGTTAATGGCTGGCAAATGAACTACCTCGCAGCCCCGTAAGGGATCCCTTTGGGACAGAGCTGACGAGGTATCAAAATAAAGATTCCTTTTTTCGATGCAAGCATCGGAGTATTTAACTCATTTATCCCGATACGCTCCGCTATCGGGATTCGTTCAACTTATAAATTTCAATTCACTACGTTTTTTGAAATTTGAGTTTCACGAATAAACATCTTTAGCTCCCCCAAATCCCACTGCAAATCCATTTCTTCAAACAAGGTTTTGGCTTTATTAAGATAATACGAGGTAGGATTGCCATTTAGTTCATTGTATTTCACTTGTGGATCTGACAGGAATTTGCCGGTTTCGAGATAAGTTCTCGACAGCTCCAGCTTTGCTTTAAGCTTTTCGCCAATACCGATGGTTTTATCAAAGGATTTATATGCTGCTTTATGATTTCCAATTTCCCATAGTATGATTGAATGTAAACGGTTTGCCTCTACAGTTTTTAAAGCTACTTTTTTTGATGTTTGAATAGCTGTTTTTGATGCGCGAAGGCCTTCTTTTAAAAAGTGGTATTTCTTTTTTGAATCCTTTTCATTTTTGTCGGCAAGCGTTAGATAAATAAAGCTTCTCGCAAGGTAAAACTTGCTTTTCCAAATTTTGGCCCTCGCCATTTGTGGCAGCGACTTTTGGGCATAGTTTATCATTTCGGTTGCCCGGTCTATTTCACCGATTAAAGCATAAATCTGGGCCATACTGCATTACAGGGCAAATATAATTCCACTGATTTGTGCCCTTTTAATAAATGCTAAAACTTCTTCTCCTGTTTCTTTTGCAGACTCCAGTTTTCTGAACTTCAGGTCAAGAAGTGTTTTCATCCGGAGGGCATATCCGAGGGCTGCATTGTTCTCATATTTCTGGGCAATATCAAGCAGGCTGTTAAT
>JAIOTR010000480.1 GCA_021106665.1 Bacteroidales bacterium | reverse complement strand
CTGTTCTTTGCCTGCTCTGAGGATGACCCGGAAGATGTCCCGAGTGACAATTCAGGCAAAATAGTTTTCAAATTTTCCCATGAAATTGATGGAGAAAGTATAAAATTCGATACACTTATTTATGAAAATGCAGCTGGGAATCCATACCTGTTAAATGAAATTCAATATTTTATTTCAGATGTGATCCTTTATAACAAAGATGAAACGGAATTATTAATTGACGATTGGAAAGATATCCATTACGTTGATACGGATATTCCTGATACACATTCATGGGAAGTATTTGATAAAATACCTGAAGGCACTTACGACTCCATTGCATTTACTTACGGAATATCAGAAGAAAAAAACATCTCGTTTATGTTTGTTAATCCACCTGAAAGTTTTATGTTCTGGCCTGAATACCTCGGCGGAGCTTACCATTATATGAAGTTGAATGGAAAATGGCTTGAAGAAGGACAAACAATCCAAACCACTCCATTTGATTTTCATCTTGGCATAGGCCAGATTTATTATAGTTATCCTGATTCAATCATCGGTTTTGTACAAAATTATTTCCGTGTATCTTTGCCTGGTTCCGGTTTTGATTTATCAAAAGGAGAGAAAAAAGAGATAGATATTGTGATGAATGTTGAAAACTGGTTTCAGAATCCGAATGTTTATGATCATGATGAATGGGGTGGATACATCATGCAAAACCAGGATGCCATGCAAAAAGCCAAAGAGAATGGAAGTAATGTTTTTTCAACACAATTTATTGATTAAAAATGAAAATATTAAATATCGTCATTTCCCTCGGTATAGTGCTGATTTTATTTTCCTGCAATGAATCAGATGATGTAGGACCGATTATTACCATGAATGGAAACGATACTGTTCAACATGTATTGAATGAGATATATTTTGATGAAGGTGCTATAGCTGTTGACGAAACAGATGGAAATGTTTCAAATAATATTTATGTTGATAATCTCGTGGATGAAAACCTGCTGGGTGAATACACTGTGACTTACAATGTTATTGATAAGGCTGGGAACGAAGCCAAACCTGCAGTCAGAACAGTGTTTGTTTACAACCAGGGTGATATTTATATCGGTGACTATTTATTAATAGAAACACAAACCTTTCCTGACCCTGAAACTTGCCAGTATGAAGTTGTAACCTGGGTTGATTCCACCTTAAATTATCGTATAACATTTAATACATTTGCCTGTGATGAGGGATTTGAAGTATTTGCAGATGTTTATGATTCCGTTTTAATTATGCCGTTTCAATTGCTTGAAGATTCATTAATAAGCATGTCAGTTCAAGGAAGCGGCGCTATCACCGATTCCACTATTTCGATAGGATACACTTTAAAATCAAATGATACAACCTCCTTGTGGGAGGCTGAATTTGTCAGGTTAAAATGAAAAAATCAGGATTCTTCATATTAGCGCTTTTATTTATACTTTTTTTATCGCAATGTAACAAAGACAGTGAACCCGATCCGACTCCTGTTCATAATCCCACTCCATATGAAATACCTGTTCCATTTGGTTTTCCTACTAATCTTAACATCCCCGAAGATAATCCCATGACCGTTGAAGGCATTGAGCTTGGTCGTTATTTATTTTACGATACCCGCCTCGCAGGAAGAGCGGATGAAGGTAAGTATATGAGTTGTGCGACTTGCCATTTGCAGGAAAATTCATTTGAATGCGGTGTTGATCATCCGGAATTTACCGGCGGATTTACGCACGGGCTTGATGGCAAGCCAACACCTCATGTTATGTTACCCTTAATGAACCTGATATGGAATAGCTCAGGTTATTTGTGGAATGGTTTTGTAAGCAATGATAACCCATTACCACAGTACAGGAACATTGAAGACCTGGTATGGATGGGGATCATTGTTGAACATGAGATGAACAGCGATACAAACAAGGTCAGGGAGCTTTTTCAGCAAATCCCGGGATACCCTGAATTATTCAAAAAAGCATTCGGTAGTGAAACAGTAACCGTAAAAAATATGGGTAGAGCAATTGCTCAATTCATACGTACACTTATATCAGCCGATTCCAAATTTGATAAATACCTGCATGGAGAAATACAATTATCAGCCTCAGAACTAAACGGCTTTGTTTTATTTACCACCGAAGAAGGGGCCGATTGTTTTCATTGTCATGGGGGTGCAGGAAATCCCTTGTTCACAACCAATCTGTTCTATAATAACGGTAAAGATTCTTTATTTACAGGGCAATATGAAGACCCTCGGGACAGATACCATGTTACCGGCGACCCAATGGACCTCGGAGCATATAAAGCCACAACCCTTCGAAATATTGAATTTACAGCGCCTTACATGCACGACGGCAGGTTTGCCACATTGGATGAGGTAATTGATTTTTATAGTCATTACCTGGTTTGGTCCCCATACATCAACCCGTTAATGCATCATATAGCAAATGGAGGCACACAACTAACCCCAAACGAAAAAGAAAATTTAAAAGCATTTATATTCACACTGTCAGATACGTCCTTTATCAACAACCCTGATTTTAGTAAACCGGAGAAATTTCCGGATGAGAAATAATT